>CAZHEC010000009.1:0-15439 GCA_964531465.1 uncultured Nitrososphaeria archaeon
GTTCGTCCTCTCAACCTTTACGTTTATCTCAGGTTGGGCGGCTGGCGTATGGGTTGTCTCGGTTGTCTGTGCCTGTGTTGTTGCTCTTAGCTCCTGTATTATCTTGATTAGCTCCTCGATTAGCTGCCTGGCCTTCTGTATCATGGCGTTATACTTGCCCTGCTGTCCCTCCCTGAATGCCTCCTCGGCCTCCCTTAGTGTTTCCTCTACCTTCTTGACCAGGTCCTCCAGTCCCGAGATATCTATCCCCATGTTCCATAGCTCCCGTATCTCGAGGATTACCTCCCTCAGCTTCTCCCTCAGTCTTAGTAGTTCTTCGGGTGCCGCCTGGGTCTGTGTGGTGGTTGTCTGGGTTATGGTGACCTGATGATGCTCCCTTATAATCTTCTCAAGCCTCTCTATAAGCCCCTCGGCGAGCTCCTTGGCCTTCTCGGCTATCTCCTCGGCTGCTTTGGGGTCCGAGCCAAGCAGGTTTACCGCCTCATCAATTAGCCTCTTAACCTCCTCTAGTATGGCTTTCTCCGGGTCCACGTTTATCCCCATTGACTCAGCCTTTGCTATGAGCTCCTCCGCTCTTCCCGCAAGGTTCTTGGCTTTCATTATCTTCTCCATGACCTCGCTTGTCTCGGTTGCCGTTGTCTCCGTGGCCTCGGTTGTTGTGGTTGTCGTCCCGGTTAACGTGGTCTCGGTTGTCTGGGTCCTGGTTATGGCGGCTCCCTTGAGTAGGTTCTCGAGCTTCTCTTTGACCATGTGGGCTATGGCCTTCGCCTTCTTTGCTAGGGCCTTGGCCTTCGCGGGCTCGCTGTCCGCTATCGACTTAGCCTCCTCGAGTAGGGTTATCGCCTCATCCAGCAGCTGCTTTGCCTCGGTTACGTTGAGTCCCCTCTCCTCGGCCTCTCTTAGAAGCTTGAGGGCCTTCTCTATCTCCTCCTCAGCCTCCCTAATCTCCTCATATACCTCGCTGCCCGTGGTCTCGGTTGACTCTGTGTGGGTGGAACTTATTGTGCTGGACTCCGTATGCGTGTTCTCCGAATGTGTGTGGGTTAGCTCTGTGGAATGAGTCTCCGTCGACTCCGTATGATGAGACTCGGTGTCCGTATGATGAGACTCGGTGTGCTCGCTATGGGTTTCCGACGTCTCGGTATGGTGGTCATCGTCATCATCCTCGTCCATTAACTTTATCGCCTGAACATTAACAGCCGTTGCCATCATTAGCAGCATCAATATTATTACTGCGGCGATGGTGTGAAGCCTTCCAGCCTTTTTCCCAGCCATCATGCCTCGTCCAGAGTCATGGGGAAGGGGGCTTCAAACCTTTCTTTCTCGAGGTTTCTCGAGGCCGTTTCCGAGAAAAACTTATGAAGATATGTATAAGTTATCTTGTTTATCGGCGGACTTCGTGATGAGTGGAGGAGGCTCTGGGGATGTCTATAGGCTTCTCAAGAGTCCTCTGAGGCAGGAGATTGTCTCCCTCCTTTATACTCGGGGTGAGATGTCCGCCGCCCAGCTCAAGGTCTTGCTTAACGTTAGCTATGGGACGCTCTACTATCACCTGGATTTCCTGAAGCCTTTGCTGGTCCAGGTTGGTAGGGGTAGGTATAGGCTGAATGAGAAGGGGGTTAGGGTTGCGGAGCGTCTCTTCGAGGACTCAGGCATGGTTCCGCCGAGGCGTTATGGAGTTCTTGAGGCCGCCACCCTCTCCGCCCTAGTTGAGAAGGCTTCTAGTAGACCCCTCACATTTCTCCCACTCGCCCTCATCTCCATCGCATCATACCTATACCTCTCCTACACGCTTCACCTGAAGCCCATCCTCCTACACCTTGTAGCATCCGAGAATGTCTCAGTGGTCCAGATGCTCTTCAGCCCCCTCCTCGTCTCGATAATTACCATGATATTGTATGCGGCTATGAGGCGTGGTGGGAGCCCCGGCGGAGCATTGGTGGGAGTTCTCCTCTCATATCTGCCCGTAAGCATCTACCTCACGGCCCTGATACTCCTCAATCTCTCCGGGTTTCTCGCATCCATTCACCCGCTAATTCTTCAGGCCGGGTTCATAGTAGCCCATGTAATCCAGCTGGTCATGTTGGCTGCGGCCTTGACTTACTCTGGCGGGGTTAGGTGGGAGAGGAGCCTCCTAGTCTCCCTTACAATCTCCTACTTGGGGTTCCTGGCAGCCTACTACCAACTCCTCTAATAGTGGCTCAGCCCTCCCCTACCCTGATGTTGAGGGAGCAGGATCTGGAGCGCCTCAAGAAGGAGATAGACGGTGTTGGGGGAGATGCACTCGGCTTCCTCCTCTCCGTCAAGCCATGGCTCAAAGAGACCTATAATGTGGCAGTGAATGTCTCCAGCTCTCTTAGGGAGATACCGCATGCATTGGTCTCCCCCCTCTCCCTACCTCTCTACGGTGTTCCACAGGCGTGGGGTAAGCTGACATTCTCGGTGAAGGACTTGGAGACGGCTGTTAGGAGGCTTAGGGAGAGGGGGTTCGTAGGTGCTATCCCGAGGCTAATCGACGCCTCAAGCAATATGGTGGTTGAGCTTGTGGAGAGGGTTGGAGACCTGGAGTGGGATGATAGGCTCGAGGATAGGCTTATGTCAAGGCATGGGATTAGGCTCCTCTCCGTGGAGGACTTCGTAGCCTACGTTCTCTCTACCTGGGGTAGACCACTAGGGGACGAGGTCGCCGCAAAGGTTCTCTACGCATCTAGGAGAGATGTTGACGGCGATTATCTGGTGTGGAGGGCTGGGATGGCCGGCTTGGGGGATAAGGCTAGGAGTATCCTGGAGATGGTTAGTCGGTTATGAGGATTCTCATCCTCTCGATTGCATCGGAGAACTCTTTCCTAAGCTTCTCGACCACTCCTCCAGGCCTCACCCTGGCGACTACCACGAGGTCTGCGTCCCCATAGACCTCATCCACCTGCTCCACATCCCCCCATTCAGAAAGCCTCTCCAAGAGATTCCTCACAGGATACCTTGGGTCGAGGTTTAGGAGGATATAGGCCCTCTCGCTCTGGAAAAGCCTGTCAACCCTCCCCTCATCAATCTCATATCCCATCTTCCCAAGGGTCTCCTTGACACGCTTGGCCGTCAGCCTCCCCCCACGTCTATACGCCTCCTGGGCAAGGGTCTCAGCAGCCCTCCTAATCTCGTCCTCCCCAACCTTACCCCTAAGTATCTCAGCTATTATCTTCCTGCTGAGGTATGGCGTGGCCTCGAATGCCGCTCCCTCGAAGTCGTGCTCCAGCTTCCCCCTCGGTATATATCCCTCAGGTCTTTTGATAACCATTGATTGATGGACGCCTGCCCTAACCGTCCTCGCCTCCTCGCTGAGAGGATGCCTGAACGGAATCTTTATCCCAGTGAGCCTGCTGAAGGTTCTGTAGAGCCCCGCCATCCTATCCCTCCTAACACCTACATCTACCCCATGTATGTCGTGGAGGGCTGCAGCGACCTCGTAGAGGTCTGCTATCCCATTCCTATCCCCTATACCTAGTATGGTTGCGTGGAGTTCCTCGGCTCCATTTAGGGCTGCCTCAACAGTATTGGCTGAGGCGTGTCCATAGTCGTTGTGGAAGTGGGCTGCGAGAGGCGTCCTACAGGCCTCTTTGAGCCTTCTGAAGAGGTCTGCGGCCTGGGGTGGTGTAAGGAGCCCGCTTGTGTCAGGCACGCTTACGAGTGTTGCTCCGGCCTCGCCTAGCTCGTCCACGAGTCCAGCCAGCTCCGAGACCTCTCCCTCGACATAGAACCTAGAGGCATCCTCAACCGTGGCCCTCCTATACCTGAAGCCGAGTTCCCCTGCCAGCTCTACGGCCTCCTTAAGCCTCTCAACAGCCTCCCTGTATCCTATCCCCCCCAGCTTATACTCCCTGTGGAGCTTTGTCGGAGCTATGTAGACCCCCACACCATCCACGTCGTATCCTGCGGCTGCCTCAACATCCCTCCTGTAGGCCCTACCATGTATGACCACCTCAACCGGATAGCTCCTGAGCACCTCCACAACCCGCTCCACATCCTCCCTGCTCGTCCTAGGCGGATAATCCACCGTCAGCTCAATTCTCTTTACGCCGGCCTCGGCCAAAGCCTCCGCAACCCTGACCTTAACCTCCTGCGGAAAAGCCCTGAAGAGCTCACCCTCCCTGAGAGTCGAGTCCAGCAGCACCGGCAACCCAGCCTACCCAGAGATGCCAGGGGGAGACCCAACCTAATAATCCTTCATGAGGAAAACGGCCCACATCCTTCGAATATAGTAGAGGCTAACCCGCATGTATTAACTTCTGCTTCGCAGTCCATACGTTGTCAGTCGTGGATTCTCTGATGTGCGGAGGCCCAGCGCCCCCAGCCGCCTGATAAGTTTTATAGGGTTGGGCTCGGATTCTCTGTGTAATGAAGGCGTTTATCCTGGCTTTAATTGGAACGAGGAGCGGGCTCATCCAGGCCCTCAACGCTGTCCGCGAGTCCGAGCATGTCCGCGAGGCATACCTGGTCTACGGCTCCTATGACCTAATATGCAAGACAGAGTTTGAGGACTTCGAGCAGCTCAACACGGTCCTCGATATGCTTAATCGTAATGGCCTCCAGGACTCGAACACCCTGATTGTTAATGACCGTGGTTTGAGCTTTGAGAAGGAGGAGTGTGATAAGACTAGGAAGAGCGCCTACATCTTCATCAAGATTAGGAGGCCGAGTGTCCCCAAGTTCTGGGAGAAGCACCTAAGGTCAATCGAGCCCGTGATGGAGGCCCATGAGGTCTATGGGTTATACGATGTAGTGGTTAGCATAAGGGAGGAGGCCAGGGAGGAGTTCTTCGACAAGGTCTTCCGCCAGCTCTGGCTCCTAACCGAGGTAAACATGACCTCCACCAACACCATGTTCACGGTTAAGCTGTAGAGGGGCAAGGCTTATAGAGGCCTCGGAGACCCATGAATGACTGGTGAGGAGAGGTGGCCAACTTCCAGGTAATCTTCAGCGGGAATGAGGACGAACTCTACCGATTCATAATAACTTGGAAGATGATGACCGACTCGAGGAAGTATGAGGAGCAGGTCAAGCAGCTTGAAGGCCTGGAGGAGAGGCTAAAGGAGGTTAGGAGGGAGCTGAGGGAGCTTGAGTCGAAGAAGAGGGGGCTTGAGAGGGAGATCTCGGAGTTGATGGCGATGAGGGAGGCCTTGAAGCGGGAGCTAACAGCCATGAAGGAGAGCAGCACCGTCAGTCGAGGTGGAGAAGCCGGGCCCTAACCCTCGGCGGGTTCCTCCTCTTTGTTCTCAGAAGCCTTCCACAGCAGGGGCACACCTTCCTCAGCAGCTTATCATAGATGTAGAGGCCGGGTCTATCTGGGAAGGCCTTACCGCAGGCATTACAGTAGTTGTATCTCTCGTTCCTCGAGAAGTATCGGGGACTCTTCAGGTGAGGGAGATACTCGCAAAGCCCACGGCAGTTCTCCTTCACATACAATATCCTCCATGTTGTTGGAAATAAGTTATGGGGGAGGGGGGCGTGAAACTAGGCCGTCTCGAAGCTTGTTAGGTATCTGCTTCTGATTATGTCGAGGAGCCTGGCCTTTGCGTCGGAGACCCATGGATGCTCCCTTTCCACACCCTCCCTCCTAGCCCTGAAGACACCGGCAGCCCACTCAGCCTCAATATCCGAGAGAATCTCCCTGACATCAGCCTCGGCCACAGGAACCTGGGTAAACCTCCCCAAAACCACGTCAATCTCACGGTCAACCGACTCGAGAATCTCGGATAGCTCGGAGTCGTATGTCGTGTCAAGCTCAGGTATCCTGAGCCATGCCTTAATCTTCCCGATATTTGTATAGGTCATGTTAGGAGAAAAAATTGGGTAGAATTTATACGGTAATTATCTTGACTGTTGAGTCTGGGTCTATTATCTTTGCGCCAACCCTGTGTGTTGCGACTATGTTGGTGGCTCTCTTGTTTATGTCCCTGTCCAGCTCTATTCTGAGGTCTCTGGAGACTGCGAGGCCGAGGGCTTCCTCCTTCACGAAGAGGAATCCGTGGTGGGTTGTGATGTTGTTTCCCATCCCTGTTGGAAGCTGGTCTGAGACGACTATATCGACTCCGAATACCCTGACTACCTCGCCGTTCTCAACGAACGCCTTGTCTCCCGCCGCTATGAGGTTCGCCCCTATGTCGTTCATTAGGTCAAGCCATTGCTTGGGGTGGATTAGGAGGACGAGCCTACCCTCTCCCACCTCTCTCCCCTTCTCCAGAACCCTCTTCTTGGCCTCGAGGATTAGCTGCCACGTCAGGGTGTCGGCAGAGGTTACCTCAGACTCCGCAGACCTCCAACCACCATAGACTACCTCGAGACCCTGTGCTGAGGCCAAAGCATCTATTATCACCCTGTCCTCGTTCCTTATCGCAGCTCTCTGAAGGGCTCTCTCGATGGCTTGGACCAGCTCCCCTGTCATGGACTCCATCACGGTGTCGGTTATGGTCTGGGCGGCGCCATACTCCTGGGTCGGAATCTCAATGTTCTCCATGGTTTGGGCTGAGTCGGCTATCTCCTGGCCTTCGGCGAGCTGGGTGAAGCCCGGCGTGGTTATCTTGGTTATTATGGCCCGGTCTGTTCCACGTGGTAGGACTGCAACCCTACAGAATCTTCTCAGTCCTGCATCTACTCCTGGCGGGAGATTGATTAGCGGAGGTGTCCATTGGGGTATGGTTGGGGCGCTTGTGCTTGTCAGGGCTTCCCTCAGCCTCCTTGCTATTGCCTCGTAGTCCGCTCCGCCTACACGCTCCTCTACGACGCCCTCCGGCTCAAGCCCCTCCAAAGCCCTCCTAAGCTCCCTAAGCACATCGAGAAGCCTTCCATCCATGCTACAGCCAATACGAGCCAGAGGATTTTTGGGTTCAAGCCTCTCCATCAGCCTAAGCGGCTCTAGGCCTGCCTCAGGTATCCCTGGCACCGCCACGAGGCTAAGCTCCCTGAACTCTAGGCCTCTGGCAACCTTGTATCCGCTACCCGGCTCGAGAACCTCGTAGTCGGCTCCTAGGCTGACATGCTTTATCAGGCCTTTCCTAACCTTCTCTGCGGCCTCCTCGTCATGTATCTCCCCCTCGAACTCGACCCTTAGTTTCTCGGGATCCCATCTGAGCCTCGCCAGACCTATAGCTCTCTCCGCCGAGACATGCTCTAGGTAGATGGGTATGGGTCTGCCTGCCAGCCTCTTAACCGCCCTCTCAAGCTCTTCGGGTGGATAGAAGACCTTATTCCTCGAGACACGTGGGGTGGCCACGACGCCCCTGACCTTGAGGACGCCCTCCTCGACCCAGGTCTCGAGCATGCCTCACCTCTCCACTCCACCCGATTTTTGGCCTCCGTCAGGCTCCAGGGGCCAGCCAAGCTTCCTCAAGATTCCTCTATACTCCTCCCGTGTCATACCCCCTGAGACGTATGCTGCGTGGATGTCGCCGAACCTTAGCTCGGGTCTCTCAGGTATCCCCCAGTTCAGCCTGACTGCCGAGGACTCTGGGTCGAGGCCACGCTCCTCCAGGAGCCTCCCGAAAATCTCTGACTCAACAACCCTCTTCACATATCTCTGAATAGCCCTGACATGATGCTCGGCGGCCTCCACGGCTGCACGTGCACTCGCCTCTGTGAAGCCGGGGGTTGTGAAGAGCTTGACGACTGGTGTCCTGAGGCCTGAGAGGAGCTGGTTGTGAAGATACTCGATGTATGCCTCGAACTTCGCCCTTGGGTCCACCTTTACCTCACGTATCTCCACTTCACGGTTGGTTACGAAGTCTTGGCCTGGCTCGAGCTGGTTTAGCTTGGGTATCACCCTCTCGCTCAGCTCCTCGTCTCCAACATCCTTAAAGACATAGATTGACCTGCTGACATACTTCTCCAGGATCCTGGTCATTATCCACTCCATCCTCCACTTGGCCCTCAGCACGCCGTCTGAGTAGATCGTCCTGCCCCGGTAGTTGATGGGCTTGGGTTCGAGGAGCTGGCGGATAAGCCCCGAGCCGAATACCTGCGAGTCTAGTTTGTTCCATGCGAAGTGAATGACCTCTCCGCCTGGCAGCTCCTTCTCCGCTCCATCCTCCACGATAATATAGGATATTGGTCTCCCAGTCCCTCTGTCAATCCTTGCCCTCGAGACCGAGGTCAGCCTAATCCTCGCCAGCCCAACCATGAAACCATTCCTCCTAACCACCCTCAGGAAACTATTACCGGCCAGTATCAGCTCCCTGACCACGTCGAGGAGGATCGAGTCTAGGCCGACCACCCTATTGAACTCGTCCACAAGCCTCTTTGCCTCGGGGTCCTTGGATTCTGTGTGGAAGCCTGGGCCGACGACCTGGTGGGTGAGAAAATCAACGGCTGCGGCTACCTCAGGGTCCTTCTCATACGCCTCCACGTATTCTCTGAAGGTTATCTCGGGATACTCGCTTAGGTGGGATGCTAGGGGGTGTATCTCGACGCCTCTGCCCCTAACCATGCTTAGGAGCCTCCCAATCATCGGCCTCCGAGAGCCTTAGAGTGAATTTTTGTCTCCAAAAATCCGTCCCAGATACTCCTTCACCCGTATGATGCTTAAGCTTCCGAGGGTTGTCAAGCTCAGCCTCCTCAAGGTCAAGGTTGGGAAGAGGCTCAAGCCGGTCTCCAAGATTACCCCAAGGACCCTCGCAGTAGCATCAGCATTCGGGCTTGGGATAGACGAGGAGAAGGAGGTAACCGTGGTTCCAGAGATGATGTTGGAGATCAAGCCTGGAGACATAGTCCTGATTACGGGGGACTCAGGCTCGGGGAAGACCCTCATGCTCAGGATGATTGCCGCCGGGCTCTCGAGGTCGGGGAGATTCAGGCCCCTAGTCTGGCAGAGCGGGGTCGGGGTGGGGGAGGATGAGCTGGTTGTCCACGGTGTTGGGAGGAGCCTGGAGGAGGCGCTCAGAATACTCAGCCACGTGGGCTTGAACGAGGCCTTCATCTTCCTCAGGAGGTTCAGGGAGCTAAGCGAGGGCCAGAAGCACCGATACCTACTCGCCAAGGCATTCGACGCAGGCGCCAAGACCATAATCATAGACGACTTCTGCTCACCCCTGGACCAGGTAACTGCGAGGGCTGTCGCCTACATGAGCCAGAAGCTTGCGAGGAGGATGGGTGTAACCCTAGTGGCAGCTACAACACGGCGGGACATCATAGAGGATTTGGACCCAAGTCTCCTGGTTGTTAAGGGGTTGGGCGGCGAGGTCAAGGTCGAGAGGAGGAAGCATGCGGGGAGGCCGTGCAGCATACTGGGTGAGGTAGAACTGAGGAGGGCTGGGGTGAGGGAATACAAGGCCTTGGCCAAGTTCCATTATGTTGGCTCTAGCCTGCCTCCGCCTAGGAGAATCTACGCAGCCTACCATGAGGGCAGACCCGTAGCCGTTATAGTGTATAGTTATCCTCTCCCGAACCATAGGGCGAGAAACCTGGCCTTTCCCTGGCTGAGAGAGGTGAGGGACCCAGGAGAGAGGATGAGGCTCGTTAACAAGCACTTCACTAGGATATCGAGGGTCATAGTCCATCCAAAGTATCGTGGGATAGGGTTAGGCGTCAAGATTGTTAGGGAGACCCTCCCGAGGGCTGGGACACCCATAGTAGAGACCCTGGCGGTCATGGCGAGGTTTAACCCATTCTTCGAGAAAGCTGGGATGAGGAGATTCGAGATGGATGGAGCCGGGGTCTGGGAAGAGGTCCTCAAACCTCTTGAAAGGCTAGGCATAGACCTGGAGCTTGCATCGAGTAAGAGATACCTTCTCGAGGTTATTGGGGGGATGTCTAGGGATAGAGTTGCAGAGCTGAAGAGGGTTGTAAGGAGGGTTGCGAAGGCGGTTAGCTCTGCGAGGCTGAGGAGCGTTAAGCCGAGGCTCAAGACACCCGAGGAGATAGCGGAGACCATCAAGAGATGCATCCCAAGAACAGGCGCCATATACCTCTACTGGGTTAGGAGGGGGTTCAAGCCGCCAAAAATACATGGCCGGAGCCATCAAGCACAATGAGTAGGGAGGATGCCCGTGAGATAATCTCTTCTCTGCTGAGGGAGCATAAGAGGCTGCTGGAAGCCCTCGAGTCGTCCAATCCCGGAAGGCTCGGATACCTCAGCCTAATCAACGCCCAATCGAAGCTCCTGCGAAACCTCCTCGACTTCCTCAAACTATTCGGAGCGGATGAGGAGCTAGACCTAGCCCAGCTTCTCTCCAAAGCAGCTGAGAAACGCGGCCTCATGTCAATTAAGGCTGCGGGCACCTCGAGGGAGCTTGCCGAGGAGGCGATGGAACTAGCCGTTAAGTCGGCGGAGCTTGCCCGGAGGATCCTTTCACTTGGAGGTGCAGAGCGTTGATGAGGAAGAGGGAGATACTTAGGGTCCTCGGAGAGCTGAGGGGGAGATGGGTAACCGTCAGGTGGGCTGACGCAGCCGAGATTCGCGGCATACCTGGGTCTAAGATGAGGGGTGAGAGGGTTCCAGAGAATCTACTGACCACGATAATGAGCCATAGTGGGGAGCTTCTCGGCATACAGCGTGAGCCTGTGTCGGGGAAACGCTACCTGATTCTGAGGCTTAGGGGTGATGGGAGGACGGATGTAGCCGCAATACCGATAGACCTTGTGATAAGCGTGGAGAGGGGTAGGAAGGGTAGGCCGCCGCTCAAGACATCCATGCTAGTGGAGAAGTATGCTGATGGTGAGGTGAAGAGGAGCGGGGGTGTAGTGAAGCATGCGGACACGTAGGACGAGGCTCAAGGTCAAGAGGGCAGGCCTCCTAATCGAGGTCTCCACGAGGGACCTTATCGCATTAATCATCATGGCGGCAATCCTCTCCGAGTTCATCCTTATGGCCTGGGGCAGGGTGGACGAGGCGGAGAGTATGGCCCTCTTCGTCTCCGGATACGGGTTAGGCTACCTCTTGGAGAGGTTGATGAGGGATGAGGGAGAACCTTCTAAGACTATGGGCAGGAGACGCCGCCGCCTTCGCTGAGGACCTCCTCGGCTTAACCCTCCACCCCTACCAGGCCAAGATTCTCAGGGACTCTTCAAAGAGGGTGCTTGTCTGCGGTGGGAGGCAGGTTGGGAAGAGCCTCATGGCTGCTGTCAAGTCCCTCCACCACGCCCTAACCCACAGGGACTCAACAACCCTAATCATAGCTCCCACACATAGGCAGAGCAGGAACCTACTATCCATGGTCAGGAGGATGGTGGAGGCAGCGGCGATTAGGAGGAGCGTCAGGAAGATTACGGGTGTGAAGGTCGAGTTCAGTAATGGCTCTAGGGTTCTTGCGCTTCCCTCGGGTAGGTGGGGCCACGGGATAAGAGGATACTCAGCCGACTTGGTAATCCTTGATGAGGCGGCCTTCATCCCAGAGGAGGTCATAACCCGTGCTGTTCTCCCGATGCTCTCGGCGAGGGATGGAGCCTGCTGGATGCTCTCGACACCATGGGACCGCCGCCACTTCTTCTACAAGGCTTACTCCTCGAGGGTCTGGAGCGTCCACCGTGTCCCAAGCTACCTGAACCCCATGATATCCAGGGAGTTTCTCGAGGAGCAGAAGGAGATGATAGGCGGGGAGAGGTTTAGGGCCGAGTATCTCGCTGAGTTCGTGGATGATGGGGGAAGCTACTTCCCCATGACGCTTCTGAGGAGATGTTTGGGAGACCCCCAGCCCATGAGAGGCCTCACGGTAGGATACGACCCTGGAGGGAGGGAGAGCTATGCCGCAGCCGTGGGCGTGGGTGAGAGGGATGGTAGAATCCACGTTCCATGGCATATCTGGGAGAGGTCGGGAAGCTACGTGAAGTTCGACCTCAGGCTGCTCGAGGAGTATAGGCGATGGAGGTTCAGGAAGATTATCGTGGATGAGACGGGGATAGGCGGCCCGATACTCGAGCATCTCCGCGGCTTAGGTCTTCCCGCCAGGGGCGAGATATTGACGGAGCAGAGGAGGGGTAGAATCTTGGGAAACCTGAAGCTTCTCATGGAGCGTGGCCTTATAATCTTGCCAGACTCACCCGAACTCCTCACATCACTTAACTCAATAGAGTATGAGGCGACCTGGAGGGGGACCTATAGGTTCAGCCATAGGAGGGGAACCTACGACGACCTGGCATATGCCCTGGCGCTCGCAGTCTGGGGATTGAGGAGAAGCGGGGAGACCATCCTCGAACCCCTCCAAGCTTAGCAAAAATTGGTTGCCCCGAGGCATACCCACGTGCTTGAGGCGGTTCTAGTCTTTCTTGGAGGAGTCTCATACGCCTTGGCAGGATACATGAAGAACGCTGCCCGTGGAGATGTCTTTAGACCGAGGAAGATTGCCTCTACCGTTCTTCTCTCAGGCCTCGTCTCAGCCCTCAATTACCTGGCCGGCGCCACGGATGTTATGGAGCCTGCAGAGGCATATGTCTCGGGAGCCGCCGAGACCGTTCTTCTAGAGTATCTCTCTAAGGCCTTTCTCCGCCTAGCCTCTAAGAGCTAATCCTCCACCCAATTTTTTCTCGAGTCTCAGGACTTTCTCCTCAAGGAGCCTCAACTCTGCCTCAAGTTTCCCAAGCTTCCCGACCAGTATTGCGGTCAGGGTGTTGAGGGAGTATCCTCCAGGCGACCTGACATGGGGTGGAAGCTCCTCGGCAAGTATTCCGAGTTCCAGCCTCTCTGGAGCCGCACCTAATCTCCTGTAGGTCTTGGGCTGAGGTAATGGTATGTCCCAGAGGCTTGGGTCGGCAGGTCTCACATCACGCTTCCATCCTGAGTAGGATGGGATTGTAAGGTTGGCTGAGACCACGTCGGAGAGGGGTGTCCCAGGCCCCCCTATGCCGTAGGAGTTGGGCTGGAGTGGTGTGAGGGAGGTTGGGGTGAAGCGGGCCACAGGCCTATCCACTATTATCTCCACGTATCCATCCCTCCTCCTCACCCCTAGGCCTCCCCCAAGTATCCTCTCGACCTCCAAGCGTGTCTCTAAGAGCTTCTCCGCAGCCTCCAAGGGTATCCCAAACCTTCTTCTAATAATCCTCAGCCTAGATCACCCCTATCGCAAGTATCCTGCCCCTTCCACTCCTCCACTCAAGACTCCTCCAAGGAACCACAACATCCTGGAAGATGTCCTCCTGGCCGGCGTTGCCCTGGAGCTGTGAGTCAGGGTTGTCGTCAATCCTGAGGAGGCTTCCATCCTCGAGATACTCGACTGAGTGGAGGTAGGCGTCGGTGAAGCCGAAGTCTCCCGGCGTCGCCCTAGGCTTGTTGTAGTAGTGGTGCATGAGGCGTCTCTGGATGGTTCCTGACTGGCCCGGTTTTGGGGTTATCTTGACCGTGTATTGCTCGGCTTGGGGGATAGGCGTGTCCTTGGATAGGGTGCTGAAGGCCTGGCCATTAACCTCGTATTCTGCCTGGAAGTCTAGCTGGTATTCGAGCCTCTTCTCCGAGATATTGTTATGGGTGGGCCATGAGAAGTTGTCCACGTATTGGTCTGGGAAGTGGAGCCTGAAGGCGAGGTCATATAGGTCGTGGATACTCCACGTCTGGCCTCCGTCGCTGCTCGTCAGCTTCACCCCATCGGGGTATGGGTTCCCCGAGGTCTCCCTACCCTCCTTAGCCTCATACACCTCAACCCTATTACCATAGTAGGTGTTCTCAGCATTCACCCTGAGGCAGACGGCATAATATCTCCCCGGCGTCAGAACCTCCTCACCCTCCCAGACCACAGCCCACCCAACACTTGGGTAAGTTGGGGTAGATGCCCAGCCAAGCTGGCCGAGGGTCTTGATGGGTGATGTGGGCGTCCATGTGGACTGCTCCACGTCCCATAGCTCCACGCTTACCTGGAGGTCGCTCCCAGCCTTCCGCATTAGAAGTTCTATCTTTCTTAAGGGTGTGGATGTGTTAGGCGTTCTGAACACTTGACCCACAATCTCGTCCTTCTGGTAGATTCCATATTGGGGGTTCACTCCTACCTCCTGGCTGGCCAGCACGTAGTTGAGCTGGACACCTATCTCCGCCGAGTCATAGAGCCTGAACCCGAGATACTCCCAGACGAAGGGTCTCCCCTCAAGCCTACCATAGATTACCTGACGAGTCATCTAGGCCGCCTCCCACACCCAGTAGATCATCTCCACCCGTGGTGTAGGTGAGGTAGGTGTTGGGCGTCTCATGGTCAGCCTAAGTCTAAGGGTCTCGGCCCCATACTTCACGAAGAAGTGCTGCGAGTCTATTGCGAGAACCCTTGAGTCATCGCTGGGAATGAATTCTATCGAGTTTATGTTTGTGGGGTCTGGGTTCCCCCTCCTCATGAATACTCCCAGCCCTAGCTCGTTCCAAACCCATGTCCACCTACCCGTATCCGCAGCCACCTCAAGATAGCTTCCCTCAGCCGTAATCAGCCTGACCTTTACCGGCTTCCCCGTATCTGTTAGGGCTGCAAACCTCATGTATCTCATATCCGATATATCGATGGATAATTTTTCACCCAATTTTAGGGTGGAGGATTGGGTGAGGATTTGCCTGACTAGTTTCACGGCCTCAGGATTGTAGATTCCTCTGGTTGTATCTAGGATGCCGTTCTCCGCACGCCATAACTTCTTCTCCGCTATCCATTCTCCCTTAACCCTGGGTATGTAGTCTTGGAGGAAGCTATGGGAGGATGCCTGGAGAACCTCGGCCCGTGCTCCATCGGCCCTGAGTATCTCGGCAGTTATGTCGCCCTCCCCCCTGAACCCGCACCTAATCCATCTGCTGAATGCTTTTGGCTCAGGCGTCGCTGAGGACTCGAAGGAGCCTTGGGTGACGCCCTCGGCCAGGACGACTCTTCCATACTCGTCCAAGACCACTCCCTGCGGATTCTCCAGGGTTATCGGAGGGATCTCCCTCACGTAAATCATCCTCGGCTCCTTCATAACCTCCTGTAGTGCCTCACCTTGACGGAAGGCCAGGCTCATCCTTCCGAGGGATGCTGAGAGCTCCCTCACGACATCATCGAGAAGCCTCCGTCTCCCGCTGAGCTTAAGCCTCATCCTCCTCCGCCCGAGGTCATATTCAGCCTCCAAGATGTATAGGAGCTGGGAGATGCCTATGTTTGGTAGGCTTACTTGGGCTAGGTCGCCGACCCTGACATCGCACTCGATCCACGTCTCAGCCTCGATCTCCCTTGAGTGGCCGATCTCCTCTAGGATGATTCTAGCCCTTCTCTCGGCCTCTACCACGTCGGTTAGGGATGGGTCGTAGATTATCCTGGGTCTCCCGCTTCCGATATCTGCCAAGACCTCTCCACGATGCCCTATCACGAGAACCCTTCCATACTCGCCGGAGTAGTCGTCCAGCCTCCTTGAGCCGAGCAGGTTCGCCTCCATGACGACGCCCTCGAAGACCTCGTCGCCAGCCCAGGGGAATCCCTCCAGCACGTGGAGCCTAACCATGTAGAAGTCGTCCACCAAGAGTGTG
>CAZHEC010000010.1:0-14950 GCA_964531465.1 uncultured Nitrososphaeria archaeon
GAACCATCCTCATCTATCTTGCTACTATTAACGCCGTAGGGTGGTGCGAACTCATAGAAGTTCATCTGTCTCCACGTCTTCTTGCCGACGCCTGTTAGCTCCAGATTCCTCTCCAAGCCGAGGCTGCGGAGAAGCTCCAGCTCCTCCTTTGTCAACTTACTCCTAAGCATGGGGGACTGTATCTTAGCTAATGCCTCAAAGAGGATGGAATACTTGTTGCTTGGATTCACTATTATCTTCTCTAGTGGGAGTTCAATCCATCTTTTCAGGGTCTCCACGCCTCTTGATAGTAGGTCGCTATCCCATAGACTGCTGGGAACCACTATGGTCTCCGTCTCCTCTATCTCGGGTCTCCTCCCCTTTCTCCCCTCCCTCTGGTAGAACTCTCTAACCTCGTCTGGGAGACCTATATGGACTACTCGGTGAACCGCTCCGATGTCTATCCCCTGGGAGAGCGTTCTCGGTGAGACTATGACCTTTATCAAACCCCTCTTCACAGCCTCCTCAACCTCCCTCCTATACCTTTTCTCTATCAAGTGATGATGGGCAGCAACCCTATCCCTCCTCCCGGTTCTTTGAACCACCCTCCTGACAATCTCCTCAGCCCTCGCTATACTTCTCGTGAAGACCAGGGTTACAGACTCGTCGAAAAGATACTCCGAGATTATCTCCACAGGGTCAGGCCATGGCTCGGGGACGCTCACACCTGCATATCTCAGGGCGTCCCAAACCTTGTAGAAGTTCTTCCTGAAGCTGTCATAGTCTTCTAGGGCCTCCATTATGTCTTCGCCAACTCCCGCCTCCTTGAGCCTATCTCGCCACTTCCCAGCCTCCTCCCAGAACTTCCTCAAGTCTTTTCCAAGAACTATGAAGGTCTTGTTAGGGGCCTTGAAGGCCCTGCCCGAGATTATCCTCGTCTTCTTTCCATTTATGTTGGATAGATGCTCCGCAACCTCCTCAGGGTTCTCGAGTGCGGCGGTCATGAAGGCATATTGAGGTCTTCTTCCAGTAATTTCTTTGAGTAGTTTGAGCATGGAGAAGAGGAGGGCTATCTCCCTTGGGCCGTAGAAGTCGAAGTCGTCCACGACTATGAGGTCTACTCTCTCAAGGAAGCTTCTTAGCATAGAGCCTCTTCCCAAGACCATCTTCTTGACCTCGTTAAGCAGATATGCAGGGTTCGTCAGAAGTATCTGGCTGCTCGCTATCATCTTTCTAAGGTTTTGGACACCGTGCTTCTCCGCAAGCTCCTGCCTCCTCAACGCATCTATGGCCATGACTGGTATGCCCAGGTCTTCTCCATAGTCTCTCAGCCTACTGTATTGGTCTTCGGCTAAGGCGAGTGTAGGGTAGATTACCAAGGTCTTGAGGTTCTTGTAGGCTGAGGCTAGAAACCATGCCTCAGTCTTACCTGACCCTGTTCCCGACCTTAGTATGAGGTTTAATCCATCCCTGAGGATATTGAACGCTTCTTCCTGGTGCCTGTAGAGCTTCTGGTAGGCAAGCCTCCTCCCCCTACTTGAGCTAGCCTTCTCCAGCCCTGGGAGTATGTCTACGAAGGTCTTCCCCGAATACTCAGGCTTCTCCCCCTCCTGGCTGAAGAGGTAATACTCGTAGCCGAGCCTCGATAATAGTTCTCCACTCCTAACCATCAGGCGGCTCAAACCCTTCCCCCACCTAAAACTCTTCATCCAAAGATAAAAGCCTGCTCGGCAAAGATAATGATGTATGAGTGTTAGGGTGGGATGTTGTGGGTGGTGTGTTAGGGGAGGCAAGAAGGCCTACTACAGGATCTTCGATACGGTGGAGGTCCAGGAGACCTTCTATAAGCTTCCACGCCCCGAGACCGTGGAGAGGTGGGTGGAGTCGGCGCCCAGGGACTTCGAGTTCAACATGAAGGCGTGGCAGGTCATAACACACCCTGCCACAAGCCCAACCTGGCGTAAAGCCGGAATTAAGATACCGGAGCCGAGGAGAAAGCGGTATGGGTTCCTGATGCCTACTGAGGAGAATTACGCGGCCTGGGAGCAGACGCTCAAGATATGTAAGGCCATGAGGGCTAGGGTATGCGTCTTCCAAACCCCAGCATCATTCGGATTCAGCGAAGAGAACATGAAAAACGTGGAGAGATTCTTCTCAACAATATCAAGGAACGGGGTCTCACTTGGATGGGAGCCTAGGGGGACGTGGAGGGAGCGCCTAGAAGAAATCCAAAAACTATGCAAAAAACTAGACCTAATACATGTGGTAGACCCGTTCAGGTCGAGGCCTGTCTCCGTGCATGAGATAACTTACCTTAGACTTCATGGGATAGGTAAAGGCGAGGTGAACTATAGATACAGGTATAGTGTCCAAGACCTTACCAAGTTAAAAGAGTTTGTCGAGAGGAGGTTGAAGGAGAACGGTGGGGTCGTCTACGTGATGTTTAACAATGTATGGATGATGGATGATGCAAGAAAGTTTAAGGAGATTCTATCGGGTTGAATGCCTTGATAATTATCACTCCGCCTAGAAATCTCTCTCTAAGCCTTACGTCTAGGAAGAATCTGGATAGAAGCTCTCTCAGCTCATCATTGGTTGGAAGCTTACGGTAGGTTGGGTAGATTTCTGCGGCCAGCCTGCCCTTTGCTCCGAGCCTTATGACCGCTAAGGTGGGTGCAAAGATCCTCCAGTAGATTCCATAGAGAAGTCTCGCCAAGATGTTTTTGGGCTTACCTAGGTCCAGTAAGAGGAATTTTCCATCTTTTTTGAGGACTCTGCCAAACTCTCTGAGGGCCTTGGCCATGTCTTTAGAGTCTCTTAGGGCGAATGATGTTGTAAGTATCCTGAAGGAGTTTTCTCTGAAGGGCAGGTGCTCGAAGACGCCGACCACCTTCTCAATCCCATCTAGACCCGATTTTCTCAACATGTCCTCCAGGAAGTCGAGCATGACTATCCTACTAACCTGGGGGTTCTCCTCAATTATGGCTTCGGTTAGAGAGCCATCTCCCGCACCTGCATCTAGTATTGGGCCGTCTCTTATCTCTCCTTTGACGACGCTCTGCCTCAGGGACTTATCCATGCCTAGGGATATGGTTGAGTTAAGGGAGCGGTAAAAGTCGGAGACGTTTCTCAGAGCCTTGATTACCCTCCACCAGTCTTCCCCGAGACCAGGCATCTCTAAGATATGTATGCTAGGGAACGTTTGAACTCCGTCATTATCTTCTCGTATTCACGCTTCTGCTCAGGCGTTATGCTAGGCTTCACCTTCTCGATAGCCGTCAAGAAATGCCTCATAGATACCTTATCCACGTTCAGGTCCTCCCTCGCGGCCGTCAGGGCGGCCTCGCGGCAAACCGCCTCTATGTCGGCTCCAGTATACCCTTCAGTCATGTCGGCAAGTTTCCGTAGGTCCACGTCATCTGCAAGAGGCATCTCCCTAGTATGTATCTGGAATATCTGGTATCTCCCACGGGCGTCGGGTGGTGGCACGTAAATCACCCTGTCGAATCTTCCTGGCCTTAGGAGTGCTGGGTCTAGGATGTCAGGTCTGTTGGTCGCACCTATAACTACTACTCCCTTCAGGCTCTGGATTCCATCCATCTCGGTTAGTATCTGGTTCACGATTCTATCAGTTACTCCCGCGTCTGCGTGGACGCCTCTCCTGGGTGCTATTGCGTCTAGCTCGTCGAAGAAGACGATGCAGGGGGCCGTCTCACGTGCCTTCCTGAATATCTCCCTTATCGCCTTCTCGGATTCTCCCACCCACTTGCTTAGGACTTCGGGTCCTTTTACGGAGATGAAGTTGGCCTCACTCTCCGTTGCTACGGCTTTAGCTAGCAAGGTCTTGCCCGTCCCAGGCGGACCATAGAGTAGGATTCCCCTCGGAGGTCTTATCCCGAGCCTCTTGAAGACGTCTGGGTATTTGAGGGGCCATTCAACCGCCTCTCTAAGCTCCTGTTTAACTTGCTCCAGGTCTCCTATGTCTTCCCATTTCACGTTGGGTATCTCGAGGATTACCTCTCTTAGGGCCGAGGGCTGAACCACTTTCAGGGCGTTTGCGAAGTCCTCCCTACTAACCTTTATCTGCTCCAAGACCTCTGCGGGAATAATCTCCCTATCTAGGTCTATCTTGGGGAGGAACCTCCTAAGGGCACTCATCGCTGCCTCCCTGCATAGTGCGGCTATGTCTGCCCCCGTGAATCCGTGAGTTATATCGGCTAGCTCATCCAGGTCCACATCATCGGCCAAAGGCATACGCCTAGTATGTATCTGGAATATCTCCTTTCTCCCATTCCTGTCCGGAACCCCTATACGTATCTCCCTGTCGAATCTCCCCGGTCTCCGTAAGGCTGGATCCACCGCCTCTATACGGTTTGTTGCACCTATGACTATTACCTGACCCCTACCCTTCAAACCGTCCATCAAGGTTAGAAGCTGTGATACAACCCTCCTCTCAACCTCACCTGTAACCTCGCCCCGCTTTGGGGCTATTGCGTCCAGCTCATCTATGAATATGATGCTTGGGGCGTTCTGCTCAGCCTCCTGGAAGACTTCACGAAGCCTTGCCTCGCTCTCCCCATAGAACTTACTCATTATCTCAGGCCCATTAATGGATATGAAGTGGGCTCCAGTCTCATTAGCTATGGCCTTTGCTATGAGGGTTTTACCGGTTCCAGGCGGGCCGTAGAGTATGACTCCTTTGGGCGGGTCTATCCCGAGGTGTCGGAATAGCTCTGGATGTTTTAGGGGGAGTTCAATCATCTCCCTTATTCTCTGCAGCTCCTCGTGAAGCCCGCCTATATCCTCGTAGGTTACTCCACTTACCTCTTCAATCCTCTTCACAGGCGACGTGCTCACCTCGACTATCGTGTTCTCGTTCACTATGACGGCGTTGGTTGGGCTTGTGCTGGTTACCTTGAGTTCGACTCCCATCCCCAGTATCGGGACGACTATTATGTCTCCTTTCATGACCGGCAGGTTCATGAGCTGGCTTCTGACTATCCGGGCGAAGTCTCCTACGAAAGGTAGGCTCTCGAAGGGGGCCAGGACGACCTTAGTCGCAGGCTTGACCTCGGCCTTAGCGACCCGGACATAGTCCCCAACCGATACCCCGGCGTTCCTCCTAACCTCACCGTCAATCCGAATCAAACCCATGCCATCATCTTCCTTGTAGGGTGGCCAGACTATAGCGAGCGTGCTACGCTTCCCGATAATCTCAATAAGGTCTCCGGGGCTGAGGCCCAGCTCCTTTATGGCTCTGCTATCAAGCCTTGCAATCTTTCTCCCAATATCTCTCTGCCTCGCCTCGGCAACCCTTAGCTGGACCTCACGCCGCCTCTCTCGCCGCATACCCAACAAGAGAGCTGGGACCCATACATATAACGGTTTTCTGGCGACTCATGGTAAATCACCATACGGGTTTATTAGAGGCTGCTTCGGGAATGAGTTCGGAATGGCCGATAGGGTTGAGGAGTGGCTCTCGAACCAGTTCAGGAGGATTAATGAGGGGTTGCCGAGGAAGAGGCTACCCCTGGAGGAGCTTCTCACGATGGATGAGCCATCCGTCGAGACCGTGGGAGGCGGGCTCCACCATTTCTCCAAAAATGAACTCCAAGAGCTGTCTAGAAGTCTTCCAAGGGATTTGGCTAGGCGGGTTAGGCTACCGCTGGTTTTCAGGAGAAGTTTAGAGTCGTCTGAAAGTATTTACTATCTGGATGGCGGGGATGTTGAGGCTGAAGTGGTCAGGAGGATAACTGGGGTGGGCTTCCTCCCAAGGAATAGGGGAAGATACTATACATACAAGCCCATAATATCGATTCTTGCGTCAAGGTATCCCACCCTCGTCGTGATAGGAGCGGCTTAACCTCCCCCCATAATCCTGTTTACAGCTCTGTATAACGGGATGGCGACAGCCACACCCAGGATAACCTGGCCCAGATTCACGGGGACCTCGGCCAAGGCATAGAATCCTAGTATCGCCTGCTCATAGATGAAGTATCCGGCAACCATTATGAGACCCGAGGCTAGAAGCACCAGGATTAATAGTCCCTCAGCCTGCCTCGCCCTAACCATCAAGTATATCGGGGTCGCTACAGCGGCAACCGCCAATGGAATCCAAGAGAACGGGTGTAGGAACCCCTTCAGCGTAACCGAACCAAGGGTAAATTCGAGTTCTCCTGCAAACAGCGTAGACCCAATGGCGAGGAGGGCTGCGAAGTATCCTGCGACAACAACCGAGGAGACTGGTAGAAGAAACTTGGCGCCCATCCGTCTCCTAACTTTTTCAACAAGAAATCCTGCTGCAGCGCCTTCAAGAGCCTTAATCACCAGGGTTGCTGGAGCATATATCCCGTATCCTAGTATTATGTCTGCTAGGGCTGAGCCGACGCCTCCCGCGAAGGCTGCTATGCCCGCGCCCATGGTTAATGCTGTGAAGTATATCATTGTCTCTCCTAGGTTGAAGTATCCCTTGGTGGCTGGGACATAGACGTTAATCATCATGGTGGCTATCATGACTAGGGCTGTGGAGAGGGCTAGCTGCGCCACCCTCAGCGTCCTCATCGACTGAGATTTGATAAGATGTGGGATAAAAACCTGACTAAAGCCGTTAATGGAGGACCCTAAAACTCTCGTATTCTCCTAGATACTCCTCCCATTCGACCTCGATGTTAGTTACCTTGGCGCCCGGCGGCCCTATCCAGCACCATGAGATGAGGCGCTTCACAGCCTCTTCATCTCCTTCGAAGACCGCCTCAACTCTGCCATCGGGCAGGTTCCTTATCCAGCCTTTAACGCCAAGCTTGTCGGCCATTCTCTTCGTATTAACACGATAAAAGACTCCTTGAACCTTGCCTGAGATGAGGACGTGGGCACGTGCCTTCCCCAAACTCGCCTCACCGGAACCTGAATAAATGGCTCTAAGCCACTTTTTAGCCCTTTAGATTTTTCATGAAGGACTATATGGATAGGTGTGGGTTGAGGACGGAGGTCGCCGTCATAGGTGGTGGGGCTGTCGGCCTGATAACAGCGTGGACTCTTGCCTCAGAGGGACTGGAGACAACCGTGATAGAGGAAGACGCCGAGATAGGCTTCCCAGAACATGATGGCGGCCTCTACAATATACGGGGGCTCAGAAGGATAGGTCTCCCACTCACCTCCAAGTATATACTGAACAGGGTTAGGGGCGCTGTCTTCAAGTCTCCTGGAGGCTGGGAGCTGACCCTAGACGCTGGAAGGGACGTGGCCATAGTAGCAGATAGGAGTAGGCTTGATAGGCTGTTGGCGGGGATGGCCGAGCATGAGGGAGCCGAGATTATCTGCGGCGAGAGAGCGATAGAAGTTGATGATAGGCCTGGAGGATTCGCAATCCATCTTAGGAGCGGCTGGGCCATGAAGTCAAGATGGGTTGTGGCGGCGGAGGGCCGGGGCTCGGTCTTGACACGGAGAACCTTGGGTAGAGGGCCTGAGAAGGAGAAGTGGCTCCCCATAATCCAGGCTGTTGTTAGGGGACATGGACATGACAGCCGTTATGTCTACCTTTACTTCAAGGACTATCTCCCCGACTTCTTCGGCTACCTGATACCTCTAAACGACGAATATGGAAAGGTTGGCGTGGCGTCCCGAACACACCTTCTGAGAAGGTTTAGAAGGTTCATGGAAGACGAGTTTAGGGAGGCGAGGATGGAAGGCTGGATAACCCATGCAATCTATACTGGTAAACCAATGCATCCTTGGAACTCTTCCACGTTTGTTCCTGTAGGTGATGCGGCTGGCCACGTTAAGGCCACGACCGGCGGAGGGGTAATGATGGGGGGTCTGATAGGTAGGAACATTGCGAGGGCGATAGCCTCCGTGGAGGACGGGAGAAGCCCCAAGGAGCCGTTAAGGATTGTTGATGGAGTGGTTGGAGAGTTGAATAGGATAGCTGGCCTGAGGAGTATGGTCTCCAGGATACCGCCCAGGCTCTATGATAGGCTCTTTCCAGCGGTGGAAAGCTCGGGCCTCTTAGAACTTCTTAAGGAGAAGGGGGACATGGACTCACAGTTCAGAAGCATCCTCAAAATTGCCGGAGACCCCCGCCTCCCAAAAACCATCCTGAAAACCCTCATCAAGCTTGCCCCCATATAGGAGGATTAAAATTATAGCAGTTCCCTGTCTGATGGGATGAGCGACCAGATAATCCTACCAACATGCACGTCGTGCCATAGACCTATAACGCCCCATGAGCCAGCCGTGAGTTTTCCATGCCCTAACTGCGGGAAGGTTAGGATATGGCGGTGCCGCATATGCAGGGAGCTTGCCAGGGAATATGCATGCCCCTCATGCGGCTTTGTGGGGCCGTAGAGGTGGTGCGGGGGGATGGCCAGGGTAGCCATAGTAGTAAGGATAATCCCGGCGGACTCCAACGTAAACCTGGATGAGTTATCGGAGAAGATTAAGGCGGGTCTCCCAGGCGGGATAGAGCTTAAAGAAGCGAGAAAGGAACCCCTAGCCTTCGGGATGTCCGTCCTACAAGCAGCCTTCACGGCCCCGGAGGAAGAAGGCTCAACCGATAAACTCGAAGAGTTCTTAAAGAGTTTTCCAGAAGTTGAAGATATAGAGGTTGTTATGGTTAGCAGACTCTAGGCTCCGTTTCTCGTAAAATCAAACCATATATGAGTGATTTTTATTCGTGTTAGGCATTTTTACTTAAATAGTGGTCAGAGACCCTTGAGTCTGGATGAGTGTTAAGGAGCTTCGCCTCAGGGTTGCGGAGGCAAGGCAGAGAGATGTTGGGTATGGTATAGCTAGGATTGACCGTGAGGTTGGTGCAAGTGCAGGTCTCCAGACAGGCGATATGGTGGAGATAAGGGGTAGGAAACTCACAGCCGCAACCCTATGGCTCGGATACCTAGAAGATGAAAAAGACATAATCAGGATTGACGGTTACATCAGGAGCAATGCGGGTGTATCTCTAAACGATTGGGTAACTGTCAGGAAGGCTGACGTGAAGGAGGCCCAGCTAGTCGTCTTAGCGCCTGTAAGCACGACTGTTAGACCCGATGAGAACTTTACACGACTAGTTAAGAGCAGGCTTATCGAGTATCCGTTAGTCCAGAAGAACATAGTCCCGGTCCTATTCTTCGGAAACCTATTCACATTCGCAGTAATCCAAACAAGACCCTCAGGCGTTGTTAAGATAACCCCTAAGACTAAGCTAGTCATCCATAGCAAAGTCGTCCAGGAAAGAGCTTTCAGGACAAGTGTAACATATGAGGACATAGGAGGGCTCCAGGAGCAGATACAGCGTGTGAGGGAGATGATTGAACTCCCCCTCCGATACCCCGAGCTGTTCCAGAAACTCGGGATAGACCCGCCCAAAGGAGTCCTACTCTACGGCCCGCCTGGATGCGGCAAGACCCTACTAGCAAAGGCTGTTGCAACCGAGGCCGAAGCAAACTTCATCCTAATCAACGGACCTGAGATAATGAACAAGTATTATGGGGAGACTGAGGCGAGGCTCCGTGAAATCTTCAAGAAAGCGGAAGAAGAGGCTCCAAGCATCATATTCATAGATGAGCTGGACGCAATAGCCCCGAAGAGGAGCGAGGTTACGGGAGAGGTTGAGAAGCGTGTCGTGGCCCAGCTCCTCGCCCTAATGGACGGCCTGGAGTCCAGGGGTCAGGTAATAGTTATTGGTGCTACTAATCGTCCTAATGCTCTTGACCCTGCTTTGAGGAGGCCCGGAAGATTCGACAGAGAAATAGAGATAGGCATACCCGACAAGAAGGGCAGGAGGGAGATCCTCCAGATACATACCCGAGGCATGCCCTTGGCAGACGACGTGAACCTAGACAGGTTGGCCGAGATGACCCGGGGATACACTGGCGCAGACCTCGCCGCACTATGCAGGGAGGCTGCCATGAAATCGATTAGGAGGATACTGCCCAGCATAGATTTCAGCGAGGAGAAGATATCGCCGGAGATACTGGACAACTTGGTGGTAACCATGAAGGACTTCCTAGATGCATTCAAGGAGATTACGCCCACGGCCCTGAGAGAGGTTGAGATAGAGGTTCCGAGTGTTAGGTGGGAGGACGTCGGCGGGCTCAACGACATAAAACAGAAGCTAATCGAGGCGGTTGAATGGCCCCTCAAATACCCAGAGAAATTCGAGAAGTTCGGCATCAAGCCTCCCAAAGGTATACTTCTCTACGGCCCGCCTGGATGCGGCAAGACCCTACTAGCTAAAGCCATAGCAACGGAGAGTGAGGCCAACTTCATCTCCGTAAAAGGACCCGAGATATTCAACAAGTGGGTGGGAGAATCCGAGAAGGCGATAAGGGAGATATTCAGGAAGGCGAGGCAGGCCTCACCCTGCATCGTCTTCTTCGACGAGGTTGAGTCGGTTATCCCGAGGAAAGATGCGGTTGACGACTCTTCAGGGGTTACTAACAGGGTTGCCAGCCAGCTCCTCGCCGAGATAGATGGAATCGAGGACCTCTCCGACGTCATAGTCATCGGAGCCACCAACCGGCCCGACATAATAGACCCAGCCGCCCTAAGGCCGGGGAGATTCGACAGGCTAATCTATGTTCCGCCACCAGACGAGAATGCGAGGCTACAGATACTCAAGATATACACTAAGAAGATGCCCTTGGCGCCTGAGGTTGACCTGAAGGAGATAGCTGCAAGGACTGAGATGTATTCTGGCGCAGACCTCGCCGCACTATGCAGGGAAGCTGCATTAGCGGCCTTGAGAAGGAACATAGACTCCGAGTATGTTACTAGAAGGGACTTCGAGGAGGCGTTTAAGCTTGTTAAGCCCAGCCTCTCGCCCCAGATGCTTAAGGAGTATGAGAAGATGGGCGAGGTTCTAAGATATACCGAGAAACCCTTGACTATGATTGGGTGATTTTATTGGGCCGTAAGATGGTTAAGCTGGGAGGAGAGATATACAGTAGGATAATAGAGACCCTCGAGAGGATGGGTGGAAAGGCGCTTGAGCAGAACCTCCTAGACGAACTCAGGAAGAAGAGGGATGTTGAGCTGAGTCTCCCGGAGCTGAGAAGCATATTGATGAAGCTTGAGATTCATGACAAGGTAAGGGTTCTGAGCCTGGATGAGGAAAGGAAGATAGTGGAACTGGTTAGACGGAAGCCCTAGAGCCATGCGTCGAGGCTCGTAACCCCCTTCTGCCTCTTATACGCCGTTCTTAGCTCTGATAAGGCCTTCTCAACCCTCTCCTCCGAGAAGTCATGCTCCCCGCAGAGCATCTCCTTCACGCCCTCATAATCAGGCTCCCTCCACTCAACCACATAATCATCAGTAACCTTGGGCTTAAGGAAGGCTTCACGAATCTCCTCTGGAGATTTCTCCAAACTCTTTCCAAGATTCTTTAAGGCGGCCTCGGCGCTTCCATGCTGTTTCACGAGCTTGAGGGCTGTCTTCGGCCCAACACCCTTAACACCCTCACAGTAATCTGTCCCAACCAGGATTGCTATGTCTATGAGCTGCTCCCTCGTTATCCCCAGCTCCTCAAGTAGCTTATCTAGATAGATTATCTCCGGGACAACCTCCACATACTCCTTCCTGCCCGGCAGTTTCCTCCTGCCGACAATCGAGAGGTTCCTCACAAGCCTGGGAGAGCCGAATAGGAGGGAGTCCATATCCTGGCTAGCCGAGGCATATGCATCTCCACGGGAGGCTAGGTAGGCGGCTTGGGCCTCCCCCTCGCTTGGAGCCTGGACCACGGGAACCCCCATCAGCTGGAGAAGCCTCTTAGAGCTATCGACTATGTATTGGTCGAGGGTTGCTGCTTGCTGGGCATATTTCCTGGCCTCTTCTAATCTTCCCTCCCTCATGGCACGCTCGTAGAGTTCCGCAGCCTCGCTCCTCCGCTCCTCCCTCCTCTCAACCGTCTCCCTCTTAAGCTCAGGGGGCCTGCCATCATAGACATAGATGGGCTTCAGACCAGCCTTCATGAAGTTGATGGTCCGGAAGAAGACACCGCTTAGATGGCTGGTAATCCTCCCCATATGGTCCATAAGTGGCCTACCATCAGGGCCACGGATAACCGTGATGAATTGATAGAGTATGTTGTATGCATCGAATGCCACGGCCTTGCCTGTTAGGTCCTCGAGCTTAATCTTCTCGACAGCCTTCTCGGGAATTATGTCTCCAAGCTTAACACCCATGGCCTTCACCGAGACATAGGCCGAGCAAGTAGATAAAGCTACCCCGCTCCACGTGGATAGAGTTTTATTTCCTGGATACATGCGACATTTGGGTGGCTCATCTTGGACTATATGCTGGATGAGGAGAGAAGCCTGTATAGGAGGAGTGTTAGGGAGTTCCTTGAGAAGGAGCTTGAGCCCCATTCCGAGAAGATTGACAGGGAGGGGCGGATACCGAGGGAGGTTATCAAGAAGCTTGGAGAGTATGGCTTGCTAGGTATAACAATCTCGGAGGAGTATGGGGGAGCAGGAGTAGATTACCTTACGGCAGCCTTGGTCTCAGAGGAGGTTGGTAGGGCGGACATAAGCCTAGCAACATCCGTCTACTATCTCCTACAGGCAAGCTGGGGGAAGATTCTGGAGAAATTCGGCGGCGAGGAGCTGAAGGAAGAGTTCCTCCCAAAGTTAGTTAAAGGTGAATTGTTTATAGGCATAGCGTCAACGGAACCCCATGGCGGCTCAGATGTAGCGAATGTGAAGACAAAAGTTGTGTTTAGTAAGGATAGTTTTAGGGTTGTGGGGGAGAAAGTGTTTATCAGCGGTGTTAGGGAGGCCATGGAGCTCGGGGGAGGCTTCATAACCATTATGAAGCATGACCCCGAGAAAGGCCATAAAGGACTAACAGCAGCTATAACAACCTTGGATAGGGAAGGGGTGGAGACCGGGCTGATAGAGAATATGGGCAGGTCGGGCATATCAACAGGCTACATCAGGTATAATGATGTAGAATATCCCATCCACTACCTGCTAGGCAAGCCTGGAGATGGATTCTACATAGCCATGGAGGGATTTAACCTCGCTAGACCTATGGTGGCCGCCGCATGCATAGGTGCAGCAGGTAAAGCCCTAGAGATTGGAATAAGATTCCTCAAGGATAGGGTGGTGTTTGGAAGACCCCTCGCAAAGTTCGAGGCACTCCAATTCGAGGCTGTGGAGGACTATGTTAAGCTAGAGATGGCGCGGGAGCTAGTGTATAAGGCTGCGTGGATACTCGATGAACATTATAGGAAAGGTAGGTTTAGTGTAGGCGAGGTGAATAAGTATGTAGCTGCAGCCAAATGGGTTGCGGCTGAGACAGCATTTAGGATATTTACCCACGTTATGATGTGGCATGGAGCGTTAGGATACTCGAGGGAGCTTCCTCTTGAGAGGGGGTTAAGGGGTGTTATGTCGTATCTTGTGGGAGCCGAAGGGACGATAAACGTGATGAAGCTTATTATTGGCAGGGAGTTGTTCGGGAGAGAGTTTATGCCGACGAAGACCTAGAACCCTCTATGAAGACACCTCCATGTCTATAGCCCAAGTATATGTTCTTGGGGCCGTCTCCATCACACGCCTTACATTGAGCAGTTTGAGGTCTCTTCCATGCTTCTCGGCAATCTTCCCAATATCCTTGAACGCTTCCTCGGTGTCGGAGCCATTCCAATAAAGGTGTATTACGGCTCCAGCCTTACTCCTCTTCAATGCTATTGGGAGATACTTGAGCGAGTCTCTTGGAAGGTCCATTATGATTCTATCAAAGTTTTCCTTCAAGTTTCTAAGGACTTCTCCCACGTTTCCCCAGACAGCCCTGACCCTATCCTTCACCTTGTTCACCTCTATGTTCTTGAGGAGATATTTGTATGCCTCGGGGTTAAGTTCTATGGCTAGAATCCTTGCATCGGGTTGGAGTTTCGCTATGAGTATGCTGAAGGGGCCGACTCCTGCAAACATATCTAGCACCTTTTCACCTGGTTTTACCATTCTCGCTATTCTTAGCCTCTCGCCGCTCATCCTAGGGTTGAAGAACATTCTGGCTAGATCTAGCTTGTATATGCATCCATGCTCCCTGTGGGTTGTCTCCGTGGTTCCCGAGCCAGCTATTACCCTAAGCTCCCTTACACGGAAGATTCCACGGGTTCCTCCCTTTGCGAGGACTGTTCTAACCCTCGGATGGATGCTCATGAGAGCCTCGCCCACGGCCCTCTCATAGGGCTTAAGCTCTCTTGGAAGCTCTATCACGGCTATCTCGCCAACTATATCGTAGGAAGAAGGGACCTTCTCGAGCAAGCCCTCTGGGAGCTTTTTCTCCAAGGCCTCCTTGAGCGTCCTGGGGCCTGAGACCCGCTCCTCAAACTCCTCTTCTAGGACCTCCTCCAGCCTCTCCCTCCTAGTTATCGGGAAGTAGATGTATCCATTCCTCTCAAAGGGCTTGTAGCGTGGGTCGAGTATCCCCTCCTTGGCCAGCCTCCTCCTGACCTCCTCGCCCACACTCCTATGAACCCTGACACAGGGCCTTCTAACCAACCCAGGTTATCCTTAGTAGAGGTTTTCTATTAGGGTGCCGTCTGTATCTTTAGGATGGGGGTTAAGGAGGCCCTTGAGAGGGCTGTGGAGGAGTATAATAGGTATAGGAGGCCTGAGGCGGTTGCTAGGCTGCTGAGGGTCGAGGGAGACGAGGCCCTCCTAGAGTTCAGCGGAAGCTTCTGCGAGACCTGCGGTGTATATGATTGGCTAGAGGACTTCGTCTATGAGTTGAGGGGGCTTAATCTGGGCATAGACGCCGAGATAGAGGCGTGCCGCAGGCTCTCCGACGAGGCCTTCCTGGTCAGGATTCAGCTGAAGAAGCCTTAACCAGGGTGTTTCAGTCGGTTTATTAGATGGCGTCTGGAAGGGGTGGGCGTTAGAGAGTGAGTTAGGTTGAGGGATGCTCCTGTCCTCCCAGACTTGTCGGCAATTCAGCTCAAGGCGGCTGCATACCTAGTGAGGGCTGGAAG
>CAZHEC010000010.1:14960-15203 GCA_964531465.1 uncultured Nitrososphaeria archaeon
CCTCATCCACCGCCACCTACTCAAGGAGATTGAGTCCCAGGCCTCTGGAGGAGATGTCGTGGCCGTTGAGGGACTAAATGAGCTTAGAAGAGCCTGTAGTGAAAGGGGGGTGGAGCTGGAGTACGTCGGTGAAGCGCTTGAAAGTGAGACCTCCAGGTTCATGATATTGGAGGACGCTTCCAAGAGGGGTGCCAGGATACTTACCTGCGACCCGGTGATGGCCAGGATGACCGAGTCAATGGG
>CAZHEC010000011.1:0-8765 GCA_964531465.1 uncultured Nitrososphaeria archaeon
CCTGAGGGCCCGTAGCTCAGCATGGATAGAGCATCGGCCTTCTAAGCCGGGGGTCCCGGGTTCAAGTCCCGGCGGGCCCGTTTCTGTAATGTTTATTTTCTGTTTGTCGGTGGGTTGGGTTGATGCGTGTGGGCGTGGTTCTTCCTAGGTATGATGTTGAGTTTGCTGTTGTGCGTGAGCTTGCCTCCTGGGCCGAGGAGTCAGGTTTTGATTCGGTCTGGGTTACCGACCATCTTCAGCCTACTCGTGGGAAGACTCTTCTTGAGCCTTGGACCATTCTTTCCACCTTATCTATCCTGACTAGGAAGGTTAGGCTTGGGACGACGGTTCTCTGTTATAGTTATCGTCATCCCGCCGTGTTGGCTAAGATGGTCTCCACGCTTGATAGGGTTAGTGGTGGTAGGGTTGAGCTAGGTCTGGGGACGGGTTCTGGCCCCCAGGTCGAGGAGCATAGGGCCATGGGAATACCTTATCCAGGCTTCAGGGAGAGGGTCGAGCGGCTGAAAGACTACATCAAGGTTCTGAGGCTAATCCTGGGCTCCAATGGGCGTGTCTCATTCAACTCTAAGTATTACCCCTTGAGGGATGCTATGCGTGATTCGCCGACGGTCCAGGAGAAGATTCCTATATGGGTTGGGGCGAGGAGAAGGAGGATGCTTAGGGTTGCAGCCGAGATAGGTGAGGGCTGGAACTTCTACGGCGACAGCTTGGAGGAATACGAGGAGGCTGTGAAGATTGTTGAGAGACGTCTAAGCGAGCTAGGTGCAGGCGGGAAGATTCCACAAGCCGTGTTCACCTCAATCTCCGTCTGGCGGAACGGGAAGGACGATGAGGAGAAGATGCGGAGAACCCATACAATAATCTATGGGACGCCGGATGAAATCCTCAGGAAAATAGATAGACTGAGGGAGCTTGGAGTGGAGCTGATAATCCTAAGAGACCTCGACAAGGAGAATAGGAACCTTAAGATTTTTGCCTCGGAGATCCTCCCGTCACTTAGATAAAAGCTATGGAGCTTATAGTCAAGACACCCCTGGATTTGGAGAAGATTGCGGCCGAGAGGATACTTGAGCTTGATCCGGAGGCTGAGCTATCCGTTAAGCCCCATGGGTTTAAGGGCTTGGTCATCGTAGAGTCATGTAGGGATAGGCGGAAACTTCTGGAGGGAATCCTGAAAGAGGTTCCCGAAGCCGAGACTGTGATACCAGTCGAGGAGGAAGCCAAGGCAGACATAGAGTCGATAAAGAAAGCAGCCGTAAAGCTTGCAGAGAAGAAGATTGGCGGGGACGAGAGCTTCGCGGTCAAGACCGTCAGGAGAGGAAGCCACAGCTTCCGAAGCATAGATGTAAACGCTGCGGTTGGTGCAGCAGTCCAGGAGGTAATCGGAGCCCCGGTCAATCTGGACAATCCCGACAAAGTCCTCCAAATTGAGATAATAATGGGTAGGGTTGGGGTAGCCGTCCTTGAGGGCTCAAGCGGATGGAGGAAGATGGCCCCGGGGAAGAGGCCTTCTATACGGTTCTTCAGGAGGGTCTCTGTTGTCCAGATGCCCTATCTCGGAACCCATGAAGGTGCAAGGGAGATTGGTGCGAGGATTGGGAGGGCCGTCCAGGCATACGAGGTCAAGGAGCTGGTGATAGCCCCCCATAAGCCCGTTGACGCCTTCCTCCTCTCCTCCTTCATAGAGGGTGTGAGGGAGGGCGTGGAGAGCAGGTATCAGATACAGTTGAGGAGCTATGGGAGGGAGGTTAGGAGGATTGGGGTAACAGTTCAGGATTTGTATCAGCTGGTTAGGGAGAGGAGGGGGGAGGTCTTGGTAGTCTTCGAGCCTGAGGGTCTCCAGCTAAGAGACGCATCCCAGAGACTCCGAGAACTAATGAATAGAAAGACTAGAATAAACTTCCTCTTCGGCTCACGTGAGGGAATCCCGAAGGGAGTCTACAGGATGGCGGACCTAGTAGTAGACCTAGCCCCAGGGATAACCCTCCCAACCGAGCTGGCGGCTCCAAGCGGCCTAACAGCAATCTATACGGCCCTAAACATGATGGACGCCGACTAAGGTTTTTCATACCCCTCAAACCTTCAAAAAACCATGGCTAAGAGAGTAGAGTCTAAGAAGATCTACGAAGGCAGGCTCTTTGACGTTGCGCTGGAACGCTTCAGGATCCATGGAAAGACAATTACACGGGAGATAGTTAAGCATCCTGGGGCAGCAGCGATACTTCCAATCCTACCAGACGGGAAGATCCTCCTAGTAAAGCAGTATAGGCACGCAGTTGGTGAGGTGCTTGTGGAGATTCCTGCGGGGACGCTTGAGCCTGGGGAAGAGCCTGAGGAATGTGCTTATCGTGAACTCGAGGAGGAGACTGGATACAGGGCTGGGAGTATGAGGAAGATTGCTTCACTAGCCCTTGCCCCAGGATATAGCAGCGAGGTAATCCACATATACCTTGCCGAGAATCTAGCCGAGTCAGATGCACATCCAGAGGAGGATGAGTCGATAACTCTGCTCAGGGCGGGTTTAGACGAGGTTGTTGAGATGATTAGGAGAGGCGAGATAAGGGATGCGAAGACCGTGGCCGCCATCCTCCTCTACATGCTTGAGAAGGGCTGGTTAAGATCTGCCTGAGAAGTGGCTCCACCCCCTCCTCTCAACCCTAATCCTCTCACCATCCCTGACAACATACACCTCGCCGGGATTCCCAATCACCTCACCTATGATAATTATACGTCCACCGCCTCTCTCAACAGCGTCAACAGCCTCCTCAACCATTCCCGGTCTAATGGTAACCACCAGCTCGTATTCCTCACCACCGTATAATGCTAGTTCAAGAGGGTCCAACCCCACCTCTTCTCCATATCTCTCAGCCAACGGGTCGATGGGAGGCAGGTCAATCCTGAACCCTACTCTGTTCAGTTCTGCGAGGGTGTGGAGGGTTAGGGCTAGGCCGTCGCTTGAATCCATGGAAGCTGAGGCAGCACCAGTCTCGGCAAGGGTCTTTCCCTCCACAACCCTGGCCACAGGTCTCAGAAACCTTCTGGCAACCTCTTCCGCCGAACCCCTATCGATTCCCTTAAGTAGTGCATGAAGGCCTGCTGCCTGTGTTCCAAAAAGTCCTGTAACCGCTAGTTTGTCGCCAGGTCTTGCCCCAAGCCTCGAGATAGGGTTAGGGTTTCTGGAGATGCATACTGCGTCTATAATTATCTCCTTGGCGCTTCCCGTGTCTCCCCCAACCACCTCCCCCCCATATAGTTTGACCGCATCCTCTATCCCTGCCCACAGCTCCCTAAACTCATGGTCTTCCATCTCATCGGGTAGACCTAGGGAGACGAGATACGCTATGGGCGTTCCACCCTTGGCTGCTGCGTCGCTCACAACCGACGTTATCGCCCTATATCCAAGGTCTCTTGGACTCATTCCCGGAGGCATGTCGGATGATTGGGAGACCATGTCGGATGATATGGTGAGCCTCTCATCTGGGAGAATGTCGGATGCGTCATCCCCTGGGGGAAGTATGGCCCCCGGCATGCTCCCAAGCCTCTGAATTATGTATTCTACTAGGAACCGTTCACCCAAGTCTCTAAGCTTCACCCACAATCCTCCCCGCCAATGTTTTAAGGCACCAGAACGCAAACCTGGGCATCTCACTCTTCCCCAGCTTCGAGTAGCCATGCAGTCTCCTCCGGAACTTAAAAGGATGCTCAGTAACCCTGAAACCTCTCCTGTGAATTAAGTAGAGTAGCTGGACTTGGAAGACGTAGCCGGAGCTGAGCTCGTTAAGCTCATCTACTATGCTCTCGAGAGCGTTTCTCCTAATCACCCTGAAGCCGGATGTCATGTCGCTTACCTTTACTCCCGTGGATACTCTTGCGAGGAGGTTTGCCCCCCTGCTGATGAACTCCCGGAGCCATGAGCCCCCCTCCCATCTTCCCCCATCCACATACCTTGAGCCGACAACCATGTCGAAACCCTTCTCCGCAACCCTAACCATCTCTGGTAAAACCTCAGGAGGATGACTCCCATCCGCATCCATCTCACAGATATACTCAGCCCAGGGAAACTCCCTCAAGGCATACTTGAACCCATCCTTGTAGGCAGAGCCCAGCCCCATCTTCCCAGGACGCCTAAGAACCCTCACACCGCCCAACTCCGCCCCAATCCTCTCCGCAACCTCGGCAGTCCCATCAGGACTAGAATCATCAACAACCAACACAACCCTCCTCCAAGCCCCAAGATACTCAAGGACGCGGGGAAGAACCCAGCCAACATTCTCAGCCTCATTAAACGTCGGCATAACAACCACAACACCCAACCCAAACACCCAACCAAAACAAGACAAAAACCATAAAAAAACCCTAACAAAACCAACAAACAGGCCCCGGTAGCTCAGCTGGCAGAGCGGCGGCCTCGTAAGCCGCAGGCCGCGGGTTCAAAGCCCGCCCGGGGCTCTATCCAAAAACCTCAAAACCCTATTCCTAGGCATATTAAAATCATGGCAGGAGGCGCTCTTACTTCTTTCCCTGTCGGAGGTTAGGTGCGATTCCTGGGCTGGAAGATTTAAATGCGCAGGTTAGGAGACTATATAGCGGCTATGACCATTCTGACGAATGAAACCATTCGTAGGGTAAGAAGTTATCTGCCAGGCTTTTATGAGTTCTTAAAGACTGAAAAAGGTAGGAAATGGCTCGAAGAGCGGCTTGAGAGGATCGAAGAATTCTCTAAGCTTCTAGCTAAGGAGGCTTTGAAAGGTTTTACTGAAGCTGATTTCATAAGGATTATGTCGAGGCTTTGGGCGAATATGCTATGGGCGAACAAGCAGTACCCCGCTGAGAGAGTTTTATCTAACGTGAAGATTGAGGAATTAAGATCTCGATTATCGGATCTCTTATGGGCGGATAAGCCGCTAGCACAACGCTATGACGAGTTTAGAAAGGCGGTAAAGGGCATGGGTCCCGCTCAAATAACGGAAATTCTCTCATTCATCAATCCAACCGAATACGGGATATGGAATAGGAGGAGCCGAGAAGCGCTTAAAATTCTCGGACTTGAAAATATTATCCCAGTTAAGAAGTATGATCTATCTGGAAATGAGTATGAGCGCTTTAACGCGATCCTAAAGGAGATTGCAGCCATTCTCAAGAGTAAAGAGATTCCAAGCCCGAACTTGTTAGATGTCGATCTATTCCTTTACTACGTTGTTGCAACGGCCAAAAAGACCGAGACCCCTGAGATGGAAACCGAGGAAGAGTTCGACCATGACGAAATAAAGGAAATGCTCTTACAAATAGGCCAAGGATTAGGATTTGAGGTTGATAGCGAGGTCCCGCTGGCCCCCGGAACAAAGGTCGATGTCATTTGGAGGGCCAAAATTGGGAATCTCGGAGAGGTGAAATACGTGTTTGAAGTTCATAGAGAGGGGAGCATAGATTCGCTTCTATTGAACCTCATCAAAGCGCAGTCAGACTCCACAGTTCAGAAGATTATCGCTGTGTCCGATGAAAAGAGACTAAACAATATTAGAAGAGAGGTCTCTAGTCTACCTCAGCTATCTGATAGGCTAATCTATTGGACAGTATCTGAAGTTAAACGGGCCGCAGAACTACTAGGCGAATTAAAGGAAATAATGGAGAAATTGGAACTCGTAAAGATCTGACACCCTCTCTTCAGTTTGCTCGAGCTAATGCACTATTATTTTTGTTTCGAACTTCTTTCAGACACTTAAATTATGAAAAATTGTACCTCAGAGACCGAGCGATGGATCGATGCTAGTGAGTAAAAAGGAAATTTCTCCACCATCGATATCTTTAATGTATATTCTTAGTTTCGACGTTAGATTTAATCCATGAATAAGACTTCCATAGCAAGGTTACAGTTTCCTTGTTATTTCTTCTGGGCTGATTCGCTTTATTCCTTTGATTTTATTCGTAGATGTGGTCTAAGCTTAGGATGATCTGTCTCTTGATAATGGCTATGAATATGTCACTATCGAGCAGCACGCTTCCTTCTCTTCTCAGAATGCTTCAAAGCAGACCTATAAATCTCCCTTCTAATCTCAGCTATGGTTCTCCTATCCTTTATCCTCAAAGCCTGCAACTCCTTCAAGGAATCCTTCGGCAATGGCAAAACCACCATGTAGCCACCAACATCTATGTAGAGCACCCTGTCTCCCTCTTTGATATCATACCTATCCCTAAGCTCCTTAGGAATGGTCGTTTGACCCTGCCTAGTAACCTTAACCTCATAAGCCATCTAGCTCACTACTATTTTCTTACCAAAATACACTATAAAAATGATTTCAGATAGTATCACTTCTCCCTTTAACCTCATGTTTAACAAATAAATAGTGAGGAAGTTCATGATTTAAACATGGCTGAAGAAAAGAGGATAGTTTTCGATGAAAAAATTTTGGGAGGAAAGCCTGTAATAAGAGGTACCAGAATCCCTGTTTACCTCATAGTTGAGCTGGTTGCAAATGGTATGAGCATAAAGGATATTTTAAGAGAGTATCCTGAACTAACCGAAGAAGATGTTAGAGCTGCCTTAAGGTATGCGGCCTCTCTGCTGAAGAGGGAAACATATTATGAAATTTCTTCTAGATGACAACGTTCCATACTCTCTCAAAACTTTCCTAACCAATAGAAACATAGAATGTGTAAAAACGTTTGAAGTGGGTTTGAAAGGTAGAAGTGATGAGGAGATAATAGAATATGCTATCTCAAATGATTACAAGATAATTACCTTGGATTTAGATTTTGGATTTCTTTTATCCAAGTATCCAAAAGTCACGATAATCATAGTGAGGCCAAGAATATTGTTGCCAGAAAAGGTTATTGAGATAGTGGACAGGTGGTTGGTTAAAATAATGATTGAGAAAGGATTGATAATATTGACCGAAGACAAAATAAGGATTAGAAAAATAGAATAACTCCACGAAAATATCGAAACCAAATTTATTTCCCAAATAAAAATAGACTTCTGGAATAGAATCACTTTCGTGAAGAGTTGGAATCGCATCAGTTCGCCCGACCCGGGCTTTTGGACATGACTCCTCTTCTTTAATACTTGTACTATCAACGTAGCTTTACCAATTTTCACATCTATAACCATAGTTGGTTTTCGGTAATTGTTTGGGTTCGGGTAGAAGCAGCGGTCTCGGTACTGTTATTATTTTAGTGAATAAAGAGCTTGAGCCATAGTTTTGGCTTGGATAATTGTTTTCCAAGAGCAAATAAACAATCAAATCGTCTGCAGCAAAAACTTAAAGCTATTACACCTGCAATTTTTGCTAAATTGCTAAAGACTCTTTTCTCCAAATCCTCAAATTTCTTTGGTGACTGTCTAGGAGGCACATGGACGAGAAGTTTATCCACTTGATGCTAAAGTTTACCTTGAAAACTCTTATAACTTTCGATCCATCCCTTCTTAAGAGCAAGGTCGTCGTAGACCGCCACGAGATTTAGTTGCCGTGTCCTAGTTTAAGCATTAAACGTTAATGTTGCGTTTTTATCGGCTCTTAGAATATAGGGGAGAGCTGGAATAGATTGGCTAAGTTCGTCCAAGCATCCTTCATGTTCTTATATACCTCCACTCTGTTTAAAGCATCTTCTAATTTTTCCTCACAAATTCTATTTTCATGAGCAATATATATCATAAACGCCTTCACATAGCTATCCTTTGACCGCTGGGTGATTAATTGTTTTAGATGATATGCCAAGACATCTTCGATGAATGGCACTTGGATCCTATCACCTGCTATCTCAATCTCAATGAATCGATACGTTAAATCCAGTTGACTTAACTTAATAAACGTCACTATTTCATTTAATCTCCAAAGAACATCGTTTTTAGTAATTTTTTGCATCGCTTAAAATCCTAAGTTCGCTAATATCTCAGGATCCTTGATGAGCTTCGGCGAGTAGATATCCGATACTGGAGTTCTATAAAACCCGTTTGTATAGCATGCTGTCACTAGATCCTATATGATCCTTATCTCGTCTGCGCCTCCAAGAATACGAGAGGCTACATACGCCAAGACTAGAATATAATTATAGGGATTACGCAGATTTTGAGCTTGATTCAATATTTCCTTAAACTCTTCCTTCAAGTATCTCTACCATTTCTAAATCTTCGGAAGCACGTCTCACCCTAACCTTCTTCAAATCCTCAGCTGAAAGACTCTTAACCCTAACTCTGAAACCGTATTTAGTTTCCTCATGGTATTGATTAACCTTTTTTCTGCAAGTTTGGCCGAAGGCTTTGAGCTTTCTCGGTTCTCTCGCCAGGGGCTTCCCAAGATTTCAATTCTCTTCTTAGATGGATTAGGTTGGTTATAGTTGTGATCTTTTTGTGGAGGATTGTTGAAAGGTGGATGGGGGCTATTCTGAAATTCTTTTAGAGTTTTAAAGAACACTTCGTTAGACTTATGTTTGTTTGTGGTTCTATCTTGGATGTATTATAGTGTATTCTTGGTTTAGGATTTGGTGGAGGAGGTTGGGTGATAGGTTGAAGGTCTTCCAGAACTCTGTTAAACCTGGTTTTATCAGTTCTATGTCCTCGCTAGTTAGTTTGCGGTATTCTATATCTAGCTGTTTTGTGTGTTTGTTCTCGAAGAGCCTCCAGACTCGTTTTAGGGCTTTTCCTGTTAGGTGGTGTTCAACGACCTTGAACGATGCTCCCTCGTCTATTATCTTCTGGTAGGTTTCGGGGGTTATCTGCCCCTCCTTCAGCAACCCTCTAAGGTATCTCTCTACATCTTGTCTAGGTG
>CAZHEC010000011.1:8775-15117 GCA_964531465.1 uncultured Nitrososphaeria archaeon
CTGGAGGCCGACCTTCTCCTCACTTATCATTCCACGTATGTAGATTCTTCCGCCGACCATTCCCGTGGCCACGTGCTTGCCCACAGGCTCTCCCTCGACCCCGAGTCCCAGGATTACTGCCACCCCTCCCGCCATGTATTCTCCGAAGTAGTCATCCGCCCTCCCGCCCACTATCAGGTAGGGTCGCCTATCCATGTATTCCCTCATCTGGATCGCCGCCCTGTTCCCCACGTTTCCCCTGACTAGGATCATTCCTCCTTGGAGGGCCTGTCCTACCACGTCCCTGGCGTCTCCGTGGATTATTATCCTGCCTGCGTGCATGGTGTCTCCGACATCGTCTTGAGCGTTCCCGTAGACCTCTATCTCGACTCCCTCGTTGAAGTTTCCCAGACAGTTTCCTGGGACGCCGTATATCCTGAGCCTTATTCCGGGTGGGAGGCCTACGCCTATGTATCTCTGGCCTCTAACGTTGAATATAGTTATCTCCCTCTCACCAGCCTCAACCCTTCTCCTCACCTCGTCATTCAACCTCCTGTAATCCAAGCCCTCGGCGTTGATCCCTCCGTTTAATCCATCAGGCCGTCGAGCCTGAAGCCACATTACGTGGCTTCTCCCCGGGTTTATCAGCCCCTTTCTGAGTGATGCCAGGAAGTATCCTCCAGGTTCCACCGTCCATACCTTTGCCTCTGGTGAGAGGGACCTTATCTGGGCCTCCTCCGATGCGACGTAGAACCTCTCATCATCCTCTCCGACAACTATGGGCCTGAACTTGGACCTATCGGTTAATGCGAGGAGATAGACGTCTCGCCCGTCAGAGTATCCTGCTACTACTGTGAAGGGGCCGTCTAGCTGTGCTCCCCGATACTTTATGACCAGCTTCTTTATGCGGGTTGGGCATAGATTGTCGTAAGGGTTGCAGAGGAGTTGGGCGGCCTCCTCCACACTTAGTCCTTCTAACCTGGTAAGGTGGTCCAGGAGATAGGCTATTACCTCGCTATCAGTCCCAACGAAACTCCTGACACCGTTCATTAGAAGGAACTCCATGTTGGCTCCGAAGGAGCTTATGTCCCCATTGTGAACCACCGCCCACTCATGCGAGGAGAATGGATGAGACCAGACGGGGTATATTCCCGGTGAGTTGGTCGGCTGCCTTGTATGGGCTATCCAGAGGTCTGCCTCCACACCTCTCTTCCCCAGTACGCAGTTCTCCGCCACGTCCCTCGGATATCCCACGCCTTTGAAAACGTCCACGAACCTCCCCCACGAATATATCCTACCCCTAATCTTCTTCCCCCAAAGAGCCTGATTTATCTCTGAGACCGTCTGCGCAATCGTGTTGGCTTCACCCCTCAGCCAGGCGACCCATGTGTTGAACCTCCGCCCCGGGTCATAGTCCTCATACCCATACTCAACTACCTCGATATCCTGCCTCTCTGAGAGGAGTTTTCTAACCAGCTCCGCTGTCTCCCAGCCATCCACGAAGACCTTGACCTTATAGGCTGCGCCACCACCATCAAGGTCTATTGAAGCGAACCCTGCTCCAAGCCTACTCCCCCTATAACGCACACACTCAATCGCCGTCAGAGCCTGACTGGAGGATATCTTCCCCGAGTCCTTCTTCCTCAGTATGCCTAGAACGCCGCAGCCGGACTTATGAATTGGCGTCTCCCAGGAGTTCATTTAGCCGACCCCCGCCGGCTTGATTCTCAGCCTCCTCCTGATGGAGGGCTCTAGGTTTATGGCCCTGAATAGCTCCCTGTTTCCGATGAGGGTTGTGTAGAGGCAGCTGACGCCGGCGGCTCCTGCCAGAAGCTTTATCTCCTTCTGTAGGCCGAGGTAGAGGCACTCAACCCTCTCCTGTAGGGTCTCCAGGTCTCCCTCCCCAACAGCCACCTGTATCATGTCTCTGAAACATACTGCGTCGGCTCCTAGTCCCATGAGCTTGAAGACGTCGTCTGCGCCCCTAACCCTCCTACTAGAGGCAATTATGCTCACCTTGTTCCTAAGTCCTTTCTCTTTGAGTAGGGTGTCGGCCTCTGAGAGCGAGACCTCCAGGTCTTCGTCGCTTTCCCCCAAATCCTCGTCTAGGAGTATTCCTGAGATTCCCGAGACGGCTGCATGGATTATCTGGTTCAGGTTTCTGCTAGTTGGGTGATGTAGAATGATTGGTATTCCAAGAACCCTGCCGAATGCTATGGTGAACCTAACCCTGTCCCAGCCCCTATACCCTACGACCAGTCCAGCATATCTACGAGCCTCCTCCTTACCCATCCTCGACGCAGAATCGACGTCGATCAACACGGTCTCCTCGTATCCCTCAAGTAGCTCTAGGTCGCTGCCCCCATAGCAGACCAGAACCCCCAGATTGTATGACGCCCTGAGAACAGCCCTGCCGAGGCTCTCACCTAACCCATCTATCCTCGCTATGAAAGGCATGGAGAGCCTGACCCTGCCTGAGAAGAGGTGGATATGGGTCTCTATAGGCTCCCTATACGGGTCTATGCTCGGCCGAGTTACCTGCGCTCCATCACTCACTATGTAGTCTAGGATTACCCTCGGCTCCTCCACTAGGGGCGGGGAGGTGGCGCCCATGCTCTCTATGACCGCTTCTCCTGGGCTCTTCCCGACTGTTCCTGCCAGGCTTTGCAGGTGCTTGAGCCTTCTCTCGCTCCAGACCCTCTTGGACTCCTCCTGCCTAACCCTGCTTACCACCGCTTCACCCCCATGACCTCCAGGACCTCCGGGTTTATTGAGCGGTCTGCTACTAGGAGATCCCTCCTGCACCTAAGCTCATCCAGGTTTCTCACCCCAACCCTATCCATGATTAGGCGGAGTTCCCGGCTCCATCCCTCGATTAGATTCACCACGGTCTTGGTGGCCCACTCGACCGAGAGAACCTTGGGGGGGTTGCTGGTAATCTTGTTGGTTATGAGGGCTGGACAGAACCCTAGATGGCATTTATGGACCATGATGCACCCCATCGCTATGAGGGCGGCTGTCCCAATCGAGACCGCGTCTGCTCCAAGCGCTATCAGCTTCGCCGTATCTTCTGCGCTGCTGACCCTTCCACCCACTATGACCGAGAAACCTTCCCTCAGCCCCTCCCTCCTAAGAGTCTCATCTACCGCAGGGGTCGCAATCTCGATTGGGAGCCCTATGTTGTCCCTGACTACTTGGGGTGCAGCCCCTGTTCCAGCTCCATGCCCATCTATGATTATCCCGTCTGCACCCATCCTCGCTACACCCGAGGCTATGTATCGGATGTAGTTTGTTGCGGCGACCTTAACGAACACGGGCTTCCCTGTAGCCTCCTTAAGGGCCCAGATTCTCTGCTCCAAATCCTCTATCGAGTAGATGTCGTGGTGTGGTGCGGGCGAGATTGCATCTGTTCCCACGGGTATCCTCCTAGTTCGTGAGATGGGCTCGGTTACCTTGACACCCGGGAGGTGTCCTCCTATGCCTGGCTTGGCCCCCTGCCCAATCTTAATCACTATGCCTAGCCCGGTCCTCAGGACCTTAAGGTCTACGCCGAACCTCGCAGAAGCCCACTGGACCGTAATTCTCCTACACTTCCCGACCTCTGGGTGAAGCCCGCCCTCGCCTGTCCCAGCTATGGTCTCGGTCTCATCAGCAGCCCTGGCCAAAGCTATGTTGGGGACCCCGCTCAGGGCTCCGTAGGACATGTCGCCGAGGTAGAGGGGTGAGGAGAGTCTAATCCTTCCATAGGCTAGGAGGGTCTCGGAGCTGGCTTCAGGCTCCCCGTCCACACCATCTCCCCCACCCTCGACCTCCGCCTTGAAGAATACGTGGTCGAGTATCCTAAGGGACCTCTTCTTGTTTGGGTCCCAGAGCCTAACGGCCCTCCCAGAGGTGGCGAGAGACCTGATATGCTCTATCCTCTCCCTATCCCAGAACTCCGGCCCTGCCTTGGAAGGTATCGGCAGGTATCCCTCCACCACCTTGGGCTGGACCATGACTTTTCACCACAATTATAGCTTCGATGTCTAAATGACGGGTATTTATGCGTTTCTATATACATGCATGCCGAAAAGTTATTACTGGGTGGGAGGCCTGGCTCGGCGGATGCGGGTGCTAGTCTGGGGCCTGGTTTCCGGGGGGCTGGGCCTTCTCATCTCCACCCTGCTTATGTCGGTCTTCTTCATCTTGATAGGGCATCCGCCCTATGCTTTCTTCACCCTCGTGGGCCACGTATTCAAGGTAGGCGTCTTAGGCGGATTCATTATCCACGTAGCCACAGGGCTCCTGATAGGAGTTATCTTCATCTCGATGATAAACTCGGTTGAGGTTCTTCGCCCCTCGACTCAGAGGAAGGGGATAATACTAGGAGCAATCGCAGGTTTAATAGTATACCTACTCCTCTTTTTACCCTTCGCCCTCGTAGTGGCTCCAGATGCCATAATAGAGATATTGACTAGGATAGTGGAGGATGTCCCGGAGGCGAGGATAGAGTTCCTTGTGAGGAACCTCATAATCCCAGGATTCCTTGCAGGGAGCCTCCTAATCCATATGGTTTACGGTGCTGTTATGGGGCTTGTGGCAAGCTACTTGTGGAGGAGAGCCTAACCCTGCTGAGCCTTCTGCTGTTGCTGACTCTTCAGCCACTCACCCACAACATCGTATCCAAATGCTTGCTGAAGCATCTCCCTACCCTCAGGCGTAACCTTGTCAGGGGTCCAGACAGGCTCCCACACCATCTCGGCGGTAACGCTCTTGGCCTCGGGGACATATTCCTTAACCGTCTCCTCAATCATGGCGTGTATGAACCCACCTATAGGGCATGCGGGAGCGGTAAGAGTGAAGGTTATCTTGATGTTTAATTCATCGTCTATATCAATTCCGTAGATTAGGCCGAGGTCATAGATATTTACAGGTATCTCTGGGTCATGAATAGTCCTAAGAGCCGCCACAACCTTCTTTCTTACCTCTTCCTTCCTTGCTTCATCAACTGTCATAATCTCCTGCTCCACCCCTGTGGAATCAACCCCACATATAAGCTTAACCAAGATACGCCGAAACCCTCTATCCGGCGAGATACTCCATGATTCCCTCCAGCATGTATTGGACTGCTATGGCGGCTATTAGCATGGCCATTATCTTTGAGATGATTAGGGAGCCTGTTCTTCCAAGGAATCTGTAGATTGGGTTTATGAATCTTAGGATAAGCCAAGTTAATGCTGCCACGACTATTACCGAGATTAGTGTTAGGATGGTTCCGATCGTCTCGAGGGAGACTATGGTTGTGGTTATGGCTCCCGGTCCTGCGAGTAGGGGTATGCCTAGTGGAACGACTCCTGACTCCTCCGGGGAGCCAGGCTCCTCCAATTCATTCTTAGTAAGTAGCTGGAATGCAAGAACTATTAGGAGTGCTCCGCCAGCCACCTTGAAGCTCTCAAGCGTTATGTTGAATAATTCGAGGACCCATCGACCCGCCACGGAGAACATCAGGAGTAGACTGAAACCCGTTATGACAGCGGTCTCGAAAGCCCTCCACCTATCCTTCTCACTTAAGTCCCTGGTCAAGCTTATGAATATCGGTATGTTTCCGAGCGGGTCCACTATTAAGAAGAGTGAGATTATCCCCCTGGCTAGGTCGAGAATTTGAGCCTCCATTATCTGTGGAGATGTAGCATGTATGATAATATATAGGGTGAGAGTGTGAGCTAGGTGAGCGTCCTTTACTCGATTAGTGATGCTGACTTTAACTTATCGATTAGGTTTGTGAGCGGTTCCCTTATCTCGTCTGCTGAGACGTTGCTGGCCTCTGCGAGTGCATCTACAACCTCGTTTAGTGTCTTTCCATCACAGATTCTCCAGATGTATGCCACTACCTCATCTACCTTGTATGCCTGGTTCGACTCATTTACAAGGACAAGCTCTCCCTCCTCGTTCTTGAGGAGGGCGCCCTTCCTCCTAAGCTTAGGCTCTTCCATGAGTTTTCTGGGTTTTACGGCGTATATAAGGGTTCCTAACCAACCTTTGGGATACTTTATCGGGTTTAGGGCTTCCAGGGTGCTTCGCCGTGGAATATCCTTGGCTGGAGGTTGACATCGTCTAGGATTACCTCCGCCCCCCTGTTTATAAAGTAGCTGAGCGACTCATCGTTCTCCACTATCCCAGCAAATGCTGAGTCAAGCCCTTGCTCTGTAGCCCTCCTAACCATTATTAGGTCCTCTGCGGAGTTTCCGACGTAGAGTATCCTTTCCGCACCTATATTCTGGGCTGCCTTAAGCAGGGCTTTGGGCGATGGTTTCTCGAACTCCGGGCTGCTTATATCTGATATGAAGATGCATCCATCTTCTCTGAAGAGCTGCCTAAAGGCTT
>CAZHEC010000012.1:0-14807 GCA_964531465.1 uncultured Nitrososphaeria archaeon
TGACCTTCGCCTTCATGGACCATAACGTCCCTACAGGTGATAGGCTCCAGCCGATAAGGGATAGGCTCTCCGCAGAGCAGATAAAGACCCTTCTGAGAAATGCACGTGAGTTCGGGATAACCGTGTTCGACCTCCTAAGCCCCTTCCAGGGGATAGTCCATGTAGCCGGCCCGGAGCTGGGGTTGACGATTCCCGGGATAACCCTCGTGTGCGGGGATAGCCATACATCGACTCATGGGGCTCTAGGGGCCTTGGCATTCGGTATAGGGACTAGCGAGGTTGCCCATGTCTTCGCAACTCAGACCCTCTGGATGAAGAAGCCTAAGAGTATGGAAGCCAGGATGGAGGGTAAGCTGCCCTATGGAGCCACGGCCAAGGACGCCATACTCTGGATGATAAGGAGGATAGGTGTGGGTGGGGCGATAGGCCACGTGGTGGAGTATCGTGGAAGTGCTGTGGAGGCCATGAGCGTTGAGGAGCGGATGACGCTATGCAACATGGCCATAGAGGCTGGAGCCAGGTCGGCCATAATCTCGCCAGACGAGAAGGTATACGAGTATCTCAGAGAGAAGCCCTTTGCGCCCAAGGACGGGGAATGGGACGAGGCCGTGAAGAGCTGGAGAAAGCTGCCGACAGACCCGGGAGCCAAGTTCGACAAATCGGCATCCTTCGACCTAAGCAAGCTGGAGCCTCAAGTAACCTGGGGAACGAACCCCGGCATGACGGTAGGCATCACAGAGGAGGTTCCTGACCCAAGAGACTTCGAGGACCCGTCGGAGAGAGCCATGGCCGAGAGAGCCCTCAAGTATATGGGGCTTGAGCCCGGGACACCTATGACCAAGATAAGGGTTGATGTGGTCTTCATAGGTAGCTGCACCAACGCCAGGCTAAGCGACCTAATCCAGGCTGCCAGGATAGTGTATGGTAGACGTGTCGCACCAGGGGTTAGGGCCCTTGTGGTCCCAGGGTCCCAGCTAGTTAAGAGGAAGGCTGAGAGGCTCGGCCTACATAGAATCTTCATGAACGCAGGCTTTGAGTGGAGGAACTCTGGATGCAGTATGTGCATAGCCATGAACGAGGATAGGCTTGAGCCAGGCCAGAGATGCGCCAGCACATCCAATAGGAACTTCGAGAATAGGCAGGGGGTAGGTGGGAGAACTCATCTGGTAAGCCCCCTGATGGCCGCCGCAGCAGCCCTCGAGGGAAGATTCGTGGATGTCAGGGAATACGACCTTGAGAGGGAGATACCCCTGGACTGGGAGGCGGCATAGAATGGTCGAGCCGATAAGGATCATAGAGGGGAAGGCGGCTCCACTCAAGGTAAATGATGTGGACACAGACCAGATAATTCCAGCCCAGTTCCTCAAGCTTCTTAGCAGGAAAGGTCTAGGGAAATACGCATTTTATAGGTGGAGGTATAACGAGGATGGAAGCCCGAAGCAGGGATTCATACTAGATGACCCGAGGTTTAAGGATGCGAAGATACTGATTGCAGGAAAGAACTTCGGGATAGGGTCCTCCAGGGAGAATGCCGTGTGGGCTCTCCTCGACCTCGGGATAAGATGCGTGATCGCCCCGAGCTTCGGAGACATATTCTACAACAACGCAGCCAAGAATGGCCTACTCTGCGTAAGACTTCCAGAAGACCTTGTGGAGATGCTACAGGACAGGGCCATGGAGGGAGACCTGGTTCTCAAGATAGACTTGGAGGCACAGGAGATATCTGGGAAGGGGGTCGAGAAGATAAAGTTCGATATAGAGCCTCATATTAAGGAGCGTTTGCTCAAGGGGCTTGACGACATCTCTATGGCCCTACTTCACGAGGATGCGATAAAAAGGTATGAGGAAAGGATGCCAAGTTACGTAATACCTAAGCCGGCCCGCTTCCTCCACGAGTAACTGCTAGAGGCTTAGCTGCGAGATTAGCTTTTTAACATATTCAACGCTTTCCTGGAAGGCTTTACGCTCCTCATCGTCAAGCGGCAGCTCTATTATCTCCTCAACCCCATCCCTACCTATCACTGCTGGGACACCTATACAGACATCCCTGACACCATACTCGCCGTCAAGGTATGTGGCAGTCGAGATTACCTTCTTCTGGTCCTTGAGGACTGCCTCCGCCATGACCGCCAAGCCTGCCCCGGGAGCGTAGTTTGACGAGTATCCTCTAAGCTTTATTATCTCGGCGCCCATCCCCTTCGCCCTCTCAACCAGCTCCATAATCTTCTCCCTGCTTAGAATCTCGGTTAGCCTTCTTCCACCTATGTATGAGTGCTTGGGCAGGAATACCATGGCCTCCCCATGCTGGCCGATAACCATAGAGTCAATCGAGGTGTATGATATTCCAGTCTCGCTCCTGATTAAGTAGCTGAGCCTTGAGGCATCGAGTATCCCGCTGAACCCCATAACCCTCCTCCCAAAACCCGTAACCTTGTATAGGACATAAGTCATGGCGTCCAGAGGATTTGTGGTTATTATCACCCGTGATTCCGGAGCATACTCCCTAATCTTCTCCCCAATATCCCTCACTATACCTGCATTCTTCTGGAGGAGCTCTTCACGGGTCATCCCAGCCTTACGTGGAAGACCAGCAGTAACTATGACCAGGTCGGAGCCCCTCATCTCGCTGAAGTCATTCGTCCCCTTAATGGTTACATCTAGCCCGAGGATGGCGCACATATTGGAGAGGTCTATCGCCTCGCCTTGGGGAAGCCCCTCAACTATGTCTATCAGAGTTATGTCATCAAGCTCCTTTAAAGCTATGTGAAGTGCGGCTGATGTGCCAACTTTCCCAGACCCAACCACAGTAATCATACCTAATAATTAGAGCGGGATAGGAAAAACATTATCCCTGCAGATACTTTATCATGCCTGCTACGGAAACCTCTATGTCTACCTTAACTGGCGGGGGTAGTTGTTCAACGGGTCTCCCAGACTTCTCAGCTATCGTCTCCGCTACATGCCTAGCCACCTCATCCCTCCCCATACCCTTTTCTAGGGCCTTACCTATAAGGTCCCTCCACCATTTGAGGAGGTTTATCTGTTGGTCGAGGTAGTCTTCCTGGGACTTAGCTCCGAAGTGGGGTCTCAGGTAAATCCTGGGACTGAGGCCCTTCAGCTTCTCCAAGGTCCTTAATGCTTCTTCATGGTTATAGCTAGGCGGAGGAGTTGTGGGTATCTGGGCTGGAAAGTATGGGTAATCTATGGAGACTGCGTCACCTGTTATCAAGGCCCTCTCCTCATCCACATAGACGGTTATTTGATGCGGTGCATGGCCTGGTGAGTGGATTAGAGTTAATGTGAGTGAGCCGAGGCTGAGCTTCTCATAGTCATCCACACCCCTAACCCTATCCTGCTCCGTTGGTAGAAGCTCTCCAAACATATCCGCCTTCACTCCAAACACGCTCCTAACACTCTCCATCAACTTGGATGGATTAACGATATGCTTAACAGCTCTAGGATGCGCTAATATCTTTGCGTCTATCGTTATCCGTGAGAGGTGGCCTAGGGAGCCTACATGGTCTAGGTGGACGTGGGTGGGAATCAGGTAGTCAAGCTCGCTTGGGCTGACCCCCACCTCCCTTATACCCTTAAGCAGGTTCTCCAGGGATGATGCATAACCCATATCCACGAGGGCATACTTATCTCCAAGGATTAGGTATGCTGCAACAGTCTCCTTGAAGCCGAGGGAGATGGTGTCTATGAGGTATATGTTCTCGGAGACCTTGACGGCGCTCATCACTCCTCAGGTCTTTAGGAATAGCCTTTAAGGATGCCGCCCACCCCGCCGAATGCCCTCTTGAACATCTCCCCCTCCTCATGGCTCGAGGAAATCAGCTCAACCCTCGTCCCCCTCTTCTCCGCCTCCTCTATGTAAACATCTACGAGGGATTTCTTCTCGACCACCTCCAGAGACTTTACCCCACATTTTGGACAGGGTTGTGAAAGTATGCCGGGAAGTTTGGAGGTCAGCTCCTCCTCGCTTAGGCTATGCTCATACTCGGCCTTACAGTTCCCGCACCTTATCTTTACCCTGAATCTATCTAGGTCCTCTGAGAGTATGAGGGTGTCTATTAGACCTGACCTAAGCATCCGCATAACCTCCTTCTCCCCGTAGATGACCCGACCATGCTCCCTCGTCGCCTCATTCATGAATTTTCTGACAAGCCTCTGCTCCTCCACCATCCTGAGATCCTTAAGTATGTTCTCAGCCTTCTTAATCGCCTCCCTCACACCTTCCTCCCCCGCATATGACGTATCAACCACGTGAATCTTGTCCCTGAGGGTGTAGTGGAGCAGCTCCTTCTCCCTAAAGACCTCCTTGGTGGGGCCGGGACCCGCCAAGATAACGCCTTTAATCTCGGGATACTTTAGGAAGATCTCATTCGCATGCTGCGCAACCCTCTTGTAATACTCATTTAGGCTCATCTCACGTAATCTCTCGAACCTGCGGGCCGACTGTCCCCCCGCCCTATGCTTCCCAGGAACCCCGGAGGTGAACGTATCCATCTCCACGATCCTCCTGCCCCGAATAACGGCTACAGCCGCCTCCTCATTATCAACCACGAGGATCCCGTAGACATCTCTCTCCTTGAGAAGCTGTTTAAGGGGTTCAAGATGAAACCTGCTATCGCATCGGTAGAGGAATGTCTGGATTGGCTCCGGAGGAATTATGTGGTATACTTCTATCTTCTCGCTTCCTGGCCCGCCGTTCTGGGGTATGGCTCCGCTGAAGATTACCAGGCCTGTCGGGCCAGCCCTGTTGAAGAGCTTGAGCCTCTGAATAGCGCTCTCTATGGCGTCTTGGACGTTCTTCCTCGTGGTCTTGGACTTTATGTTGGAGGCCGTGGCATACTCCTGCCTTAGGTATCCTATGACTTCCGAGATAATCTTGCCTGGAGGTATGTAGAGTGAGATGAGCTCGGTGCCCCTCCCCTTCTTCGACTCAAGCTCCTTAATGAGCTTCCTAAACCTGTAAAGTGTTACAGAGTCCTTCCTATCCAGCTTAACCTCCATAGAGTATCACCACTAAGAGGTATAGTCAAGACAGCCAGCCTAAGCTGGAGGCTTGCTCCATCTCCTTCACCTAGAGGGCTTCAAGGCATTTAAAATGTCTTGTGGCGGGAGATATAGAAGAGTATCTCATCAAGTTTACCGATTCTCTCGAGCTCCAAGGTCCAATCAACCTCCTCATGGAGATCCCTGAGCCTCCTAGACCTAATCTTATCAACTATTCTCTCCGATAGTATCCGTAAATCCACGTCGGTTACGTTTAGCTGGACTACCTTGTTCTTGCCGTATCTGTCTATGGAGTGGGTTAGAGGTAGGTCTATTAGCTCCGCCTCTAGGTTTGCCGCTATCTTCTGCGGCCCGTAGCCTCTTTCCTCCAGGATCCTCAGGAGCTTGTCAGGCCTCTTCCTCAAAATTATAGCCATCTCAACCTCCACGCTCCTAGGCTTAAAGGGATAAACCGAGGCAACCACGGCGTCCCCCCTCCTCCTTATCTCGGCTCCTAAGGAAGATGACACCTTGGCCAGGTCTATTATCATGTCTCCCTCCTCTAGACCCTCGTAGAGCATCCTTTCTCTCACGTATTGGGGTAAGTCTATGAATGCTATTCCTAGGAGGTTTGAGAGGATTGAGGCTAGGGTTGTCTTACCCGTCCCAGCCACACCCACAACCATTAATGCACGGCTCTTCAAGGCATAGCCGCCTTGGGGTATGAGCCTAAGACTTTCAAGAATGTGGATTTACTGAGAAGCCCTTCCAAGGCCTCTCTAACCCTATCCTCCAACCTATGCCCCTCAAAATCCACGAAGAAATAATACTCGAAGGGTCTATGCTTTGTTGGACGGGACTCTATCTTGGTCAGGTTAATCTCCCTAGAGGCGAACTCTTCCAATGCCTTGTATAGTGAGCCTGGCGTATGGGGAAGGGAGAAAATTATCGAGGTTTTATCGTTTCCGGTAGGCTCGGAATCCCTATCACCTATAACGAAGAACCTAGTATAGTTTCTGCCATAGTCTTCTATGTTCCTCTCAACCACCTTTAGGCCGTAGAGCTTAGCCGTCCTCTCACTAGCTATAGCAGCCGCATCAAGAACCCCATTCTCCATAATCATCTTGGCAGCACCCGCCGTATCATAGCTTGGGATGGCCTCATATCCCCGCGACATTAAGTAAACCCTACACTGGGCCAAAGCCTGAGGATGGGAGTAAACTCTTTTGATCTGTCTTGGGTCGGAGTCGGGGTGGGCGAGTAGGCTATGATGTATTCTAAGGTATATCTCCCCGGATACCTTGAGACCCGTGGTTAATAGGAGGTCGTAGGTCTCGTTCACCGAGCCCTCTATGGAGTTCTCCACGGGGACTACGCCGTAATCAACCTTGCCAGACTCAACCGCACTAAACACGGTTGGAAGGTCTCTGCATGGAACAGTCTCTGCCTCTTCCCCAAAGAATTGGATGACGGCCTCCTCGCTGTAGGCCCCCCTCTCACCCTGGAATGCAACCTTCAATCCAATAACCCGGCTCGTCATGCTAGTTAATGTCTTTTCCGCCTTGGGAGGCTTCTCCGATGGTAGAGTAGGGCAAGTGTGAGGGTCCATGCGAAGGCGAAGACCGCCCAGAGTGTTAGGGTTGGGATTGAGGCCTGTCTTGTAAGCCATAGGAGGGCTAACAGGGCTATGGGTGCGGAAGTCATGGCCGAAGCAAGCTTCACCGACTCGACCACGAACTCATGGGCCTGCCCCCTAGGCGCCCCCACACCGCTTAAAGTCATCCTAAGAAAAGACTCTAGGAGAATGTTTCCCACAAATACTATTGCCACAAGGCTTCCTAAGCCGATTGTGGCCCAGAAGGCTGGGAGACCTGGGACCTCGGTCTCCAACACGGGTATGATGAATCTCTCAGGGGTTCCGAGGAGTATCCAGAGGTAGCTTCCTACTATCAGGGAGATTATCAGGGATTGGAGAAGGGTGGCCGCAACCCTCCGTCTCCTAGACCCACCTCCACCAACCCACCACCCAACGTAGCCGGCCAAGAGATTAGCCACACTACCGCCTACCACGTCTACGAGAGCCCATCCACCAAAATAGAGTTGTCCGCCCACAAAGTTTCCGATAGCAGCACCAAGAGCTAAACCCACCGATGCAGGAGCGCCGTAGAGTATCGTGAAGGGTATGAGGGCATCGGCCAGTCTAACCTGTATCGGAAGGAAGCTGATGGGAGCCAACCCGACCACTAGTATCGAGTAAAGGGCGGCGAAGACCACCATAACAGCCGCATCCCTACTACTCCTCAACCCTCCCACCCCACTAGCCGGCTCAGCCGAGAGGAGGTAAGATCATCACGGGGTCTCAGCCCCCGCTCCTCCGCGACGTTCACTCCTCATAGCCTCTGGCCGCCATGACAAGTCTTTGGGAGAGAATTTAATGTTTATCTCAATGTCTCTCGGCCTGTTTATGCGGATGCTCCCTCCCAGGCTTAGGGTCAAGGTTGTCAGGATTATGGATGACCCGGGTGCACATGAGTGGCGTCCACCTGGCTCTCTGCAGGAGGTCTCGGAGGCATTCAAGGAAGCCGACAAACTCTACGAAGAGCAGGCAAGGAAGATGAACGGTCTCTCCATAAAATTTAGGGATGAGTATGAGTGGGCCAGGCCCCCTCCAGCCATAACTGAGATAACCCCGGAAAAACTCGCACTACTCCCGGCAAGGGAACCGGGTCGTCCAGCGAAGATAAGGTATCATGGAAAGACCTACGTGATGGTCGTGGAGCCGCCCTGCGGATAACCTAAAAATACCGGGCAAGTAATTAGGGTGTCTGGGGCGGGGGTAGCCAAGCCTGGTCAAAGGCGCAGGGCTTAGGACCCTGTCCCATAGGGGTTCGTGGGTTCGAATCCCACCCCCCGCATCGCCTAGTTTCAGCTCCCCCTCTCCTCTTAAATACTCGGAAGACCCCGCCATATATGGAAAAGGGATGAGTCCTAGGGGGAGGGCGAGGAGGAACACGCAGGCCGAGGCCAAGACATACCTCAGACTGGAGGACCTCCCCTCCGTTGGGGCGGCTACAGCAGAGAAGCTCCGTGAGATAGGTTTCTCCACGATTGAGTCCCTGGCCACCGCCACGATATCCGAGCTTGCCGCTGCCGGCATAAGCGAGAAGAGGGCTGCCGAGATTATAGCTGCTGCTAGGCAGGCCATAGAGACTAGCTGGGTTACGGCCAAGGAGTTGGCGGAGTTGAAGAAGAATGTTGGGAGGATTACTACTGGAAGCAAGTCCCTTGACAGGCTTCTAGGCGGGGGCGTGGAGACCCAGTCCATAACCGAGTTCTTCGGGGAGTATGGGAGCGGGAAGAGCCAGCTCTGCCACCAGCTAGCCGTGAATGTCCAGCTTCCACCCGAGAAGGGAGGTCTGAGCGGAGCCGCCCTCTACATAGACACCGAGAACACCTTCAGGATTGAGAGAATTGCCCAGATGGCTAAGGCCGTGGGGCTAGACCCTGATGAGGCCGCCGAGAAGATAATCTACGCAGAGGCCTATAACTCCGACCACCAGATACTCCTCTTAGAGAAGTCGGACAAGGTGATAAAGGAGAACAATGTAAGGCTAATCATAGTAGATTCACTAACATCCCACTTCAGGAGCGAGTATATCGGGAGGCAGAACCTGCCCGAGAGACAGCAGAAGCTCAACAAACACATGCATAAGCTCCTCAGACTGGCCAGAGCATTCAACGCCGCAGCGGTAGTAACGAATCAGGTTATGGCTCGTCCTGACGAGTTCTTCAGCGCTATGGCCGTTCTCCCTGTGGGAGGCCATGTGGTTGGACATACAAGCCATACGAGGATTTACTTGAGGAAGGCTGCAGGGAAGAATGTAAGGATTGCGAGGCTTGTCTCGAGCCCCTATCTACCCGAGGGTGAGGCAATCTTCAAGATCACGGAGAACGGGATAGAGGACCTAGAGGAGGGTGAACGTTGAGCGAGCCCCAGGTAAGCAGAAGGGTTGTTGAGAAATTCTTCACGCTCCTTTTCTCAGGGAAGCTGAGCGAGGCAGAGAGGACGCTTGAAAGAATCAGGAAGAGATACAAGCTAGGCGAGGACGACCCATACTATAAAGCCCTCTACGGAATCTACTACACATACGTAAACGATGACAGGGACTCATATGTGTTCCATCTCTGGGAACAGTTCATGGAGGGAGTCAGCAAGAGGAGGCTGGCAGGCCAGGTGAGAGATCTCCTCAAAACCATGCAGGAGCCTCCCGAGAGATACCTCAAGGCCTGGCTAGATCTAATAGACCTTCTAGATAAGCTCCCTGAGCCCCACAAGATAAAGAAGGCGGTCAGCCAAGAGGCTGGGAGAGAAGGTTGAACGAGAGTATCCATGTGAGGAGCCAGATGGCCGCGTAGGTTCCCGCCCCACTGAGGTAGAGTCTCCTGCCAAGCATTCTCCGTGTGTCCTCGGAGACAACCCTCCTAAGTATTATGGCCGAGAGCACATACGCCATGGCTGCTATGAATATTGCGGCGATGGCTGTTGGTCGATATAGCTTGAAGACCTCCGTCAAGATACCCATCAGCACCCCGCCTAGAAACCTCCCCCAGTAAATCTTGTCCTCCGCCCTCAAATCCGACTACCCAAGACCATTAGGAACACACGGCTAATAAATAGCTATCGTGGAGAACCCATGTGGTGGAAGGATATTTAATCGGTGAAACAAACTGGGTGGAGGATAAATCATGGATACGTCGTATCTTGAACTTCAGAGAATTTTGAGTGAGGTTAAGGATACTCTCATAGGCTCAAGAATTGAGAACCTATATCACATGGAGGATGACTCGATAGTCCTCAGGCTTAGGAAGAATGGTGATAAATATGAGCTAAGGATGGTTCCAGGCGTCTGCGTCTACCTTGTCCGAGGCACCTATCCCAAGCCTCAGGAGATTAGCCGACGTGGAAAGAAGCTGAGGGAACTCGTGTCAGGATATCGGATACTAGGCGCCGAGATAGTTAAGGGTGAGCGTATTCTCATCCTAGAGGCCGAGAGAGGCGGATCAAAAATAAAGATAATCATGGAGCTGATGCCTAGAGGCAGCTTCATAGTAACAGACCGGGAGGGGCGAATCCTCGAGAGCCTTCACCACCTATCCATGAAGGACAGGAAAATAATGCCTGGAGAGGTTTACGTTTTACCGCCTCCGAGACCCACGGCCCTCGACAACCCAGATAACCTACCCAGCATGCTTAAACCAAGGAAAAAGATCGTCTCTTCGCTGGCCGTCGATGCGGGTCTTGGCGGAAGATATGCAGAGGAGCTTCTCAAGATCTCTGGGCTGGACGGCTCTGTGCAAGTCTCCAAGCTCGGGGAGGAGGAGATGAGAGGTCTAGCGGACTCCCTGAGGGCCCTAAGGGATATGATCTTTAAAGGAACACCCGTTCTGGCGGAGAAGGATGGCGAGTACCAGGCCCTGCCATACCCTCTTGAGAGCTTCAGGGAGAAGGGATGGGTGTTCAGGGAGCAGGACTCCCTTAACTCGGCGTTCCGGGAGGCCTATGAACGCTTCTTGGCGAGGAAGATGGAGGAAGAGAAGCTTAGGAGGGTTAGGGAGGAGGCTGAGAGGCTAAGGGATAAGGCACGTGAGCTACGATATACAGCGGAGAACCTCAAGGCAGAGGCTGAGAGGAAGAAAAAGCTGGCCGAGAAACTCTTCCAGGCCGGGTGGGTACTTGAGGAAATGAGGAGGAGCATGAAAGGTGGGGAGACGATGGGTCTCAGGGTCGAGATAGACAAAAAGTCAGGTAAGATGAGTGTCAACGTTAATGGGGAGACCCTAAGCCTCAGTCTAACCCACAGCGTCATGAAGCAGGTCTCAGAACTCTTCGATGATGCCAAGAAGGCGGGTGAGGCCTCTAGAAGACTTCTCAGAGAGTCTGAGGAGTATGAGAGAAGAGCCAAGGAGATTCTAAGCAAGGGTGAGCAGGAACTCGAAGAGGCATACCTAAGGGTCTCTGCAAGACTCAGCAGACAGACAGGGAAATGGTATGAGCGATACAGATGGTTCATAACCTCTGAGGGATTCCTAGTAGTGGCAGGAAAGGATGCCTCAAGCAACGCATACCTCCTAAAGAAACACATGGAGGAAAACGACCTAATATTCCACGCAGAGGTTAGGGGCGCGCCAGCAGTCCTCCTAAAGAATGGAGTAAAGGCGGGAGAAAAATCGAGAGCCGAGGCCGCCCAATTCGCAGCAACATATAGCCGTGCATGGAGAGAGGGGATGAGGTCTATAACAGTCTATTATGTAAGCCCTAATCAGGTCTCCTTCAGCCCTCCGCCAGGCCACTACCTACCAAAAGGAGGATTCATAATAAAAGGCGAGAGAAAATATCTGGCCACCAAACTGGAACTAGCAATAGGATTAACGGAGAAACTCGAGCTAATCTACGGGCCGCCGCCAGCCGTAAAGGACAAAGCAAGAAAATACGTGGTAATAGTTCCTGGGAGAAAGGGGGCGTCGGAGCTCTCCGACAAGATTATTACAGAGCTTACCAGGAGTCTTAAGGTTGGAAAGACGGATTTAAGAGACCTTAAGCACATGATTCAGCAGATAATCCCCTATGGTGTAGGTGAAATCTCTCAAGAAGATTAAGTTTCAGCTCTCCGAGGAATAACTTTAAAAGGCGTGAAGAATGCTTAATGTTGGCAGTGAGGTAGGGGTGCGGTCGCTTACCGATGAACTCCTCGTTAGAGACGTTATGACGAGCCCCGTGATAGAGGGCGGGGAGGATGAGACAGCAGAGTCCATAGCCGAGAAAATGACGAGATACAAGGTTGGAGCAATTATAATAACGGGAAGCGATGGAACACCGGTAGGAATAGTAACCCGAACAGACCTGGTCGAGAAGGTGGTTTCCAAGAACACCCTCCCCCGGGAGATAAAGGCGAAGGAGATAATGAGCACACCCTTATACACAGTTGAACCTGATGAAAAAATAGACGAGGCCTTAAGAAAGATGAATAAGCTAAAGGTGAGCAGGCTGGCCGTAACCTACAAGAACCGCCTGGTCGGGATAGTCAGCATAAACGATATCCTGAGGGTTACCCCAGAGATACTCGAGATAGTTAGGGAGAATATGCGGATACGTGGGATAACCTTGCCCTCAAGCAGGGAGGGATACATAGAGGGATACTGCGATAGCTGTGGTGAGTGGTCCGACATGCTCCTTAACGTTGACGGCCAATACCTATGCGAGGACTGTAGAATCGAGTTGATTAAGAGGGCAGGAGAAGGGAAGTGAGGGAAAAGAGCGGGGAGACGAGATTCATAATAGACGCCATGCTAGGCAACATAACCACATGGCTCAGAATACTTGGACACGACTCAATATACTGGAGCGGGGAGGATAGGGAGCTGATAGAAAGGGCGCTGGCGGAGAACAGGATAATCATAACGAAGGATAGGGGTCTCGCATCAACAGCCCTTAAGAAAGGTTTGGAGGTGGTCCTTGTAGATGGCTCCGATGTTCCCAAGATAATAGCCGAGATCTCCAAGAGATATGGGCTGAATGTCGAGTTCAACCCGAAGAGAACCCGATGCCCTAAATGCAATACCCCGCTAAACCTTGTTAGGGATTATGAGTATAGGTGGCAATGCCCTGGATGCGGGAAGCATTACTGGGTTGGAGGCCATTGGAGAAACATCTCCGCTGTACTGGATGAGGTGAGGAGGCTTGCAGGGGAGGCTTGGAATAGATGATGGGCGCTTCCTAGTAAAGCTGGCTAGAAAGAGTATAGAGGAGTATCTCTCAGGCAGGACTCCTAGATATACGGAGCCGTCCAACCCCCTGCTCAAGGAGCCGAGAGGAGTCTTCGTAACACTCTACAAGCATCCCTCAAAAGAGCTCCGAGGCTGCATAGGATTCCCCCTGCCAACATATCCGCTGGTCGAGGCCACAGTCAAGGCAGCCATAGCGTCGGCAACCGAGGACCCACGCTTCCCGCCAGTAAGACTAGATGAACTCAAGGAGCTTGTAGTTGAGGTAAGCGTTCTAACCCGGCCTGAGGAGGTCCAATATACGAGACCCGAGGAGCTTCCAAGAAAGATAGTGATAGGGCGTGATGGCCTTATAATCGAGGCGGAGGGACGGGGCGGGCTCCTCCTACCACAGGTCCCGATAGAGTATGGGTGGGATGCAGAAGAGTTCCTAACACATCTCTGCATCAAGGCCGGCCTCCCCCCAACCTACTGGATAACAGGGAAGGCTAGGATACTTAGGTTCTCAGCGCAGGTCTTCGCCGAGAAGGAGCCTAGAGGAGAGGTGGTGGAGGAGGAGTTGGCTGCCTCCTGTAAGAGGTGCTGAGCCGTGCTGAATATCCATATAGGAGTCTGCGGTATAGGCATGGGGCATGCGGCAAGGTCCTCAACATTAATCAAGGCTATGATGGATTTGGGCTGGAGGGTCTCGGTAAGCTCCTACGGTGATGGACTTGAGTATCTCAGGAATCTCGGGCTGAACCCTTATCCCTCACCCGAGGTCGGCTACGGAGTCCTGCCCGAGGGAAAAGTGAGCATCAAGCTAACAATCTTCAGGAATACCCTGCTTCCCCTAAGGATAGCCGAGCAAACCCTTACCGAGATGGCGTATATGGAGGACGCCGACGCCGTGGTCTCAGACACTAGGGGCTCAACAGTCCTTGCAGCGAAGCTTCTCGGAAAACCCGTGGTGACAATCCTTAACCAATTCAACGTGAGGATTAGCTACCCGAGGTATAGGAGGCTTGTCGAGCTGGCTGAGGGGATGGCTCAGACAGTCTCGTGGATGTGGGCAAAGAGCGACAGGATACTCATAGCAGATTTCCCCCCACCTCTCACAATCTCCTCAAAAAACATACTGCTTCCGGAGAAGCTCTCGGAGAAGATAAATTTCATAGGCCCCCTAATCGAGAGACCCCGGAACACCTCTCTAGACAACCCGCATAAAATATGCGGGCGTCCGCTAGTCTTCATACCTCTAAGCGGCCCCAGATATGAGCGTAGGGTCCTTGCCGAGAGGATACTCAAAATCTTACCCACATTATCGGAGAGATTTAGGGTTGTTATGACCCTGGGCGGGCTTGAGATGGAGATTCCCAGGCTTCCAGGCGGCGTAGAGGTCCTAAAATGGGTGGACAACCCAATGAGGCTCTTCGAGGCCGCCGATGTAGTGGTCTGTAGGGCTGGTCAGACAACTTTAGCCAAGGCCTTAGTCAGCGGTAAGCCCGTGGCCATGATACCTATACCTGCGCATGCGGAGCAGGAGGGAAACGCCCTCTCGGTCCAGGAGAATGGAGCTGGGATAGTTGTGAGGGAGCAGGAGCTTGAGTCGAGCCTGCCAAGGGCTGTGGAGAAACTCTCTGAGGACAGGTCGTATAAGGACGCTGCGAGGAGATACATGGAGGAGTTCCTCAGACTCGACCCGGTCTCTGAGGCGGTTAAGACTGTGGCTGAGGTGGCGGGTAAAAGTTTATCTCTTGAGACCCCAGAGATAAGGGTGGAAGGTGGTAGATGAGTAGTCGTCCTAGACTCCATCCCTCAGTTACCCCGGCGAGGCTCATAGGTCTCTTGGAACTGGTTGACGGATACGGGGGTAGGGTAGACCTTGCCCGAATCTCCATCGAGCTCCAGAGCGACGCAGACGACCTGCTACCGGTTGTAGATGTGGCGGAGAAGCTAGGCTTCCTGAAGGTCGAGAACGGCGACGCAACACCGACCGAGAAGGGCAGGGAACTGGTCAGAAGCACGCCCAGCAAAAGAAAGCTAAT
>CAZHEC010000013.1:0-14047 GCA_964531465.1 uncultured Nitrososphaeria archaeon
TGGGTCCCAAACCTCTCAATCAGCCTACCATAATCCACAACGCCCCCAACCTTCCAGGGAGTAACCACGAACTCGTCCTCAGCCATCCCTCTGCACCTATCCAGCCCAAACCGAGGCCCGAGATATATGAACATACCCCGCCCAAGCTCCTGCATAGTTTATTTCCTAGACGTCCCTCGTTTCCAAGGGTTTGAGTGATTGGGTTGAGTCTCTGAGGAAGGCTGGGAGGATTGCAAGGAAGGTTAAGGAGGAGGCCTACAGGCTGGTTAGGCCGGGTGCCCCCATGCTGGAGGTCTGCGAGAAGCTTGAGTCCATGATACTCGACGAGGGTGCGAGGCCCGCCTTCCCATGCAACATAAGCGTGGATGAGGTTGCCGCCCACTTTAGCCCCATGCCGGGAGACTCAAGGGTCATCCCACCCAACTCCCTGGTTAAGGTCGATGTAGGGGTCTCGGTGGACGGATACATAGCCGACACGGCTGTAACGGTTGTGCTTAACCCGAGGCTGGGGGTGCTGGCCGAGGCTGCTGAGGCAGCCCTGAGAGAGGTAATCAGGAACATTAGGCACGGGGTCCAGATACAGGAGCTTGGATACCTGGCGCAGAGGACCATCGAGGGCATGGGGCTTAAGCCGATAAGAAACCTCACGGGCCACGAGATAGCACGCTATAACCTCCATGCAGGTCTCTCGATACCGAGTGTGGCCGTGGCCCAGCCTGGGAGACTCCAGAAAGGCCGCATCTATGCCATCGAGCCCTTCGTTACTACTAGGGTTGGTGCCGGCGAGGTTGTCTCTGGTAGGGATACCACGATATTCAGGGTTGATGCGGGTAGGGTTCTCTCGATGAGGCTTGCGGGTGAGGAGAGGGAGCTGGCGAGGATTCTGGCCGAGAGGTTTGACAGCCTGCCCTATAGCCCCAGGTGGATACCGGGATACGAGAGATACGCCAAGACCCATGAGAGGATGGTTAGGAGGGGGAGGATACACGGCTACCCGGTTCTAGTGGAGAGGAGGGGCGAACCCGTAGCCCAGGCAGAGCACACAGTCATAGTAACCGAGGATGGATGCGAGGTAATCACCTAGCCTCCTGCCTCTCCTCCCTAACATATATTCCCGTAATCACCATACGCTCACCCCCACACTTCGGACACTTCTCCTCAACCTCCTTGAACACATAATCCCCATCCCTGAAGGGCCGCGAGTTCTCAGTGTTGCAGCTAAGACAGAGGAGAAATGTAAGAGGCTTGGGGACCCTGCCGAGGCCCTGCCTAGGCTGAAACATCAGGAGAGGAACATCTCCAGCCAGTATTTATAATTCTATCACTATTTCCGCGAATACCTGCCCCCAGTTATTTTACAGCCTTCCCTTCAACCCTTTTTTAGCCTGCTCCGAACCCGTCCTATATCTAATTAGATAACGAGGAACAGGGGGTCAGGGTCTTAAATTTATATAGTAGTACTCATATTTGGTAGTGCGTGCGGACTGTAAAGGTTACTAGGAAATTTCAGGTTACTATTCCGAGGGATTTGGCTGAGTCTGCTGGGATAGGTGTGGGGGATTTGGTAACCGTCAGTCTTATGGATGATGGCTCAATAATCATCAGGAAGCTCGACCTGTTGGAGGAGCTGGCTGGAGCATTAAATCCCGGAGAAAAGGTGGCTAGGCTTGCGGAGGATCTCGACCGGGAGAGAAGGCTCTCAGAGAGATAAAGCATTCTATGACTCAAGCATTCTAATAGCTTACCTCTTCGCCGAAGAAGATAGATTCCACGAAGCTAAGAAAGTCCTAGCAAAACACAAAGATAGATACATCTCAATAATATCTATCCACGAGCTGGGATACTATTCAAGGAAGATGAATGTTGAAGAACGTTTCCTAAAGTTAAAGCCTAAGATATATCAGCTGACTAAAACTATAAGTCTAAGCCAGGAAGTATGCATCAAGGCAGTCCAGCTAAGATCAATATACAAACTTCCAGAGATTGATGCTCTAATCGCCGCAACAGCCATACACCATAACATGGATTACTTCTACACATTTGATGAGGACTTCACGGACATGAAGGGCAGAATAATACAGAATACGAGGATAATTAAGATTTAGGTGTTGTGATAATGATGGCAGGGCTATTGTCGCCTGTCTCTCCCACTCCAATTTCTAGGTTTAGGTCATTCCTATTCCGACGGTGTTGCCTATCCCGGCCACTATGACCGTCTCTCCTTCCTTGACTTTCTCACGTATTATGGCCTTAATCTTCTCTAGGACTTTGTCGGCTGCCTTTGCTATGGACTCCTTCATGGGCGTTATGGCCTCTGCTATGGACTCGTAGATGACGAATGCATAGAGGGGTATCCTGTTCTCCTTTGCAACCTCCTCTATCTTGTATTTGTCTATCCCTATCCCGCCTATGGCCACACCTATCCCCTCGACTATCTTCCCCGTCTCCTCTCCCTCAAGCTTAAGACCTGCGTCCACCGTGATTATAGCGCCTATTCTCCCGTTTTCTGCCTCAACAAGCCTCCTAACACCCTCCCCAGGTCTTCCGACGGCGCCGCCGGGGCCAGCAGCCCTGACCGCCAGGAGTCTCCTGCCCTCGAACATCAGCTCGTGGACCACCGTGTCCTTAGCTATCTCGTAGGTCTTTTTCTCGGCGTCTTTGACCAGCTTCGCTACTGCTAGGACGCCTATACCGTCTCCTATCGGCTGACCTTCCGAGAATGCGTAGCTAGCCTGCCTGTATGCCTCGGCTATCTCCATTATCTGGGGCATGAGCATCTGGAGCTGGAGGACGAGGTATATGTTGTTGGTCTTCTTGCCCATCAGGTAGAAGTGCCTCACGATACGGTAGATTAGGTCCACGCCACGGGTAACCTCGACCAGGTTTGTGAGGGTCTTGGCCCTCTCCCTATCCGCCTTGGGGCAGAGCTCCCTAACCATATCCTCGAAACTGTCCTCCCACGTAACCGCTATGTGCTCCAACTTATAGACGACGCCGTATGGGTCCATGGACTCGGGTGGAATCATGAAGGAGTTCACCATCCTGTCGAGCTCCTTGTCCAGGTCCTTCTTATCCGAGTATCCGCCCAAGACTTGGAGGGCACGCCCCCTAACGTCATCCCTAATCTGCTTGAGCCTCCCAAGCTTCTTCTCCAGGTCTCTGAGCATGTGGGAGAGTTGGATACGCTGCGAGAAGGAGGGGTAGAAGAAGAATATTGCGAAGAAGAGAAGCCAGAGTAGGGTTGCTATAAGCGAGGTAATATCACCCTGAGCGCCGAGCTGCATCAAGACCCAGTCCAAAGCCTAGCTCCCCACCGAGACCCAGCCCCACCACTCTTAAAAGCATTACCCAACCCCCCACGTAAGAAGCCGAGACTTTACAGATTTGTAAATTGCTTGACATTTTTTTAAAGAATTGACAATTTCATTGCAAAAATGTTAAATAACATCCAGACCCCAAGATAAGACATGAACGTAGAGGACCTATCCCTGAGAATAGGTGTATCAAAGGAGACCCTAATATTGCTACTAATCCAGGCAGCCCTAGCAGCCCTAGCACTAACCCTAGGAACAGGGATAGCTGAGAAGACGGGGAAGGTTCCCTTCTAAGCTTGGGAGGTAGCCTTAACCAACTTCAATATTTTTTCTAACCCAACCTCGAATGCGTCAATCCACCCGCCCTTCTCCCAGAACAAGCCGTGATGGACCGTGAAGTGTGCTGCATAGTTCATGTTTGGGAAGTCCAGCCAGTTTGACGGTATGTTTTCTCCTATGTATCTTATTGTTTTGTAGAGTCCGAGGGATGGGAGGAACATCATGGCTATGTAGTTACCGGACTCCGTGAGTATCTCCATATGTGTGAATGGTATCTTTAGGGTTTTTCTCCTCGTCTCGGCATCATAATCCATGCTCAGCATTAGGGGTGTTGATACTAGCTCGGGGTTCTGAACCGGCATCCATGCTATTGCGTATAGCTTTATCGCTTTGATTATGTGTTCGTAGTGTCGTTTCAGGGTCTGTCTGCTTACGCCTAGCTGTGCGGCTAGCTCGATTATCTTCAGGAAGACGTTAAGCTGGAGTTTTGCGAGTATCTTTAGGTCGAGGCTTGTCAGGTTTCTTAGTGTGCGGCTTCTCGTGCTGAGTTTAAGAGGCGGAGAATCTGTATCCTTGTTCTCCCAGTTCTGGAGCCATACGCCCTTCCTGAAGTCGAAGCAATCAGCCCTGAAGGGGAGGACACCCCTATACACTATCTTCTCAACCTTATGGGACTCAAGTATCCCAAGCTCCTCGAGCTTGTAGAGAAACTCTATGAATGACGACTCATACTTGGGCGGAACCGTGAACACGCAGACAAACTTTCCCTCCTTAAGCAGATGCGTGTAATATGTAAGATACATAGACTCCCCCAACATGTCCAGGAGGCCCGCTGCCTGCTGGGGGTGAGCCGAGAACCTTAGCTCAGCATAATACTCCTGCAACCCCAGCATATCATAATCTATCACAGGCCGGACCGTTAATCCAAGCTTGGGCAACCTATTCCTAAGAATATACCTGACAGTCGAGATAGGTGCACCGGTGATACGTGAGATTTCCGTATAGCGTGGGCCGACCTTCATTAAGGTCTCCACGACCTTCCTCTCGACATCCATAACTGTCTTTGAGACATCTTCATCCCTTATAAACCCTGCCCTAAGGTCTTTAAACAAGCAATACCCCCAAACCCACAGGGATGCCGGTCATAGGGAGGGGGGAGACACCCGAACCCATCCGAACTCGGAAGTTAAGCCCCCTCCCGCCCGGCTATTAGTGGGGTGCGGGAGCCCCCGCGAGGGCCGGGTGCCGGCATCCCCTTTTTTATTCGAGGGTTGCGTGGGTCTTGTGGATATGCTGCTCGTTTAGGCCTTTCCTTTTCATGACTTCTGCGGCTATGCTGTCGAGGACTGCGAGGGCTGAGATGTCGAATAGGGTTGTGTAGGGTGCGTAGCTCTCCTCCTCCAGCCTCTTGGTCTTCCCCCTAACCCTCAGGACGATGTCGGCATACCTCCCCAAGCTGCTCTCAGGATGCGACGTAACCGCTACTAGCCTTGCTCCAAGCTCTTTGGCCTTGGCCGCCAAGGCCACGGAGGTTGTGGTCTCGCCGCTCCCGCTGACTATGATAACCAGGTCTCCTGCTCCGCAGCTCGGGTTAATCGTCTCACCTACAACGAAGGAGCTGACGTCCAGGTGCATGAGGCGTTGGGCGAAGCATCTCGCAACCAGGCCCGACCTACCCGCACCATAGCTGAAGACCCTACGTGCCTTGAGAATCTCTCCAACAACCCTATCGACTGCCTCTAGGTCAACCTCCTCCACCACCCTGTCCAGGTGGCCCGCTATCTCTCTAAGAGAGTTCATGAACATCTCAGTCATATCCCCAAGTCCTCCCCCCTCTCCCTAAGAAACTCTCTGACCTGCTCGATTGTCGGGAGACCTGTCTGGGCGCCTGGGCTGAGACACTTTATGGCGGCCACGGCGTTCCCCATTCTCGCAGACTTGTATGGGTCCCAACCCCTCACCACGTATCCATAGATGAAGCCTGCGGCGAATGCGTCTCCAGCCCCTGTTGCATCCACAGCCCTCACCCTATATGCAGGGACCCTCTCAACCGACTCACGGGTTATGACTATCGCGCCATCCTCCCCCACAGTTATCACCACTACCTCTGGGCCATACCCTAGGAGGGTTTTACCCGCCTCCACCAAGTCATCCTTACCCGTAAACCTGCGGGCCCCCATCTTGTTGGGAATAAGGATGTTGGCCATCTCCAGGATCCGCTTAACGGTCTCAGGGTCGGTCTCGACAACCTGCTTCTCAAGGTCCACCGAGGTTACCACGCCCCTTCTCCCAGCAATCCTGAACGCCTCCTCGGCGGTCTTGGGCTTAATGGCTGATGTGTGGATGCATCGTGAGGAGGCTATGTATTCCTCGTCTAGCTCATGTGGGTCCAGGGCGTTGTTGTATAGGTTTGGGTCTATCACTGCGGTCTTCTGGCCCTCACGGTTAACCACGAGCATGTTCACCGCCGAGCCCCTATCCTCTATAATTTTCGTGTGGGAATAGTCTACATTATTGTCCCTGAAGTTCTTTAGCAGGAACTCTCCCTCAGGGTCTCTCCCAACACCGCCCATGAACCCGACCCTAAGCCCAAGCCTCGCAGCACCAACACAGAAATTAGCAATCACCCCGCCGGGAAATTTCTCCATCCTAAGAGAGTAAATCTTCTCATCAGGCTCAGGAAACCTCTCCACAAAAGCAACCCAATCAATACAGACCTCGCCCAGACCAATAACGTCAAGCCTCACAGGGAAAACAATCCCAAGAAAATTATATAGACTTTAGGCAATACGAAAATCGGCAAACAATCCTAACAACCGAAATTTAATGTGGAAGCAGTCGAAAAATCTAATTCAACTTAATTCATGGAACGCTTATATACAATTTCACGGACATAAAAGACGCTATGAGTAGGGATTCTGGGCTAACACGCCTCGAGGCCGTCCTGGCAGTATTGTTCATCATAGCCCTAATCGCAGCTGGCGTTGGCTGGACGCGGCCAGCTCCAGCGGCTGAGACCGTTACCCAGACTGTCAAGGAGACTGTTACAGTTGCTGGTGAGACTGTTACGGTTACTGCGGCTGAGAGGACTGTTACCCAGACGGTTACTGCTCCTGGAACCACGGTTACCGAGACGGTTACTGTTGGGGCTGCTCAGAAGCCTAAGATAACTATCCTGACCTCGGCTCCCCTAAGCCGGTATGTTAGGTTCTATGAGAAGGATGCGGAGAGAGTTCTAGGTATTGATGTGGAGGTGGTTGAGGTCCCCTATGGAGAGATGTTCGAGAAGATCTCAACCGACATAATCACGGGTGCGAATAGATTCGACCTATTCCTAGGTCCCGGAGACTTCATCGGAACACTCGCCTCCCAGGGATGGATAATGAACCTCGACGAGTTCATGACAACCTACCCGTTCCTCGAGGACTACCTACCCTGGATACGTGAGAAGGTTATGAAGTGGGCTGGAAGCTACTATGCCCTAGACTTCGATGGAGACGCCCACACAATCTTCTACCGCAAGGACATCTGGACAAACCCCGAGTATAGGCAGAAGTTCAAGGAGGAATATGGGTATGAGATGCCCTCACCGCCCAAGACTATAGACGAGCTGATAGATGTGGCATGCTTCTTCAACGGATGGGACTGGGATGGGGACGGAGAGATAAACTACGGCATAGGGCTCTCCGCCAAGAGGGGCGCCCAAAGCGCCTGGACAATAATAGACTTCGCAGCCCAATATGCGGTTAAGCCCGGGCCGCCCAGCAAATACACAGGCGTCCTCTACTTCGACCCCGAGACCATGGAGCCCCTAGTGAACACTCCGGGATGGATAGAGGGATTCAAGAAGTTCAAGGAGATACTTGAGTGTGGGCCGCCTGGAATCACCGACTTCGATGTCTCGGATGTTAGGGCAAGGTTCATGGCGGGAGAACTCGCTATAGGGCTTGACTGGACCGACAGCGGACCCCTGAGCATAGCACCCGACTCTAAGGTTAAGGGTAAGGTGGCGTGGGCCAAGATACCTGGTGCTCCAAAGTATTGGGATAGGGAGAAAGGTGAATGGGTGGAGGAATACAACCAGATAGGTATACTGAACTTCGGCGGATGGGTCTGGTATGTAATGAAGAGTGTGGAGGAGAAGCCATACAAGGACCTGGTCTTCATCTTCCTAATCTTCATGACCACACCCGACAAGGCGGCTGAGATGGCGGTAGCCCACGGAGAGACAGGAGTAAACATCTTCAGGTTCAGCCACCTATACGAGAAGGTCCCCGACTACTGGATAGAGCAGGGATGGGACCCAGAAAGCGCTGCAAACTACTCGGCGGTAATCAACGAACTCTATAACTCGCCCTACGTCCTAACCGACATCAGGATACCTGGCTTCGAGAGGTATTGGGATGCCCTGGACCTTGCAACGGCCAACGTGGCCACAGGCGTCTGGACGCCTGAGCAAGCTGCCGAGGAGCTATACAAGGCGTGGAAGCAGATAACCGAGGAACTTGGGGTCGAGGAGCAGCTAAAGTGGTATAGGCAGGACCTCGGCCTACCAACCTAAAAATTAATTCCCACCACCCATCCCTTATTTTTAGGCATGAGGAGGATGAGGGACTGGAGGGAGGACCCGAAGGTTAAGTTCGGCTTCCTAGCACCCGCCATAATCTATCTCCTCACACTCCTAATCTTCCCCGCAGCCTTCAACATATACAGCTCCCTGCATAGATGGTATATGGGTGGGGGCGAGCCCGTCTTCATAGGCGCTGCCAACTACCTGAGACTCTTCTCCGACGCCAGGTTCCTGAACGGGCTGAGCTTCACCCTCAGATTCGTCGTAACTGCGGTTCTGCTTGAGATATTGCTGGGGCTTCTCCTCGCCCTCTCCCTCAACCTGCTGAGCCGTGGCAGGAGGATAGTCATGACCCTCATGCTACTCCCCTTAATCATGGCACCCATAGCAGTGGGATACATGTGGAGGATAATCTACCACGCCGACTACGGCCTCGTCCCAGCAGTCAGCAAGCTCCTAGGAATCCCTAGGCTGTACATCCTATCAGACCCGCGCCTCAGCTTCTGGGGAATGGTTGTGATAGATGTGTGGCAGTGGACGCCCTTTGTCCTACTGGTCCTCTATGCAGCCCTAGTCTCGCTTCCCAGAGACCCGCTAGAGGCAGCACTAGTGGACGGGGCCTCACCAATCCAGAGATTCAGGTACGTTACCCTCCCACTCCTAACACCCATAATACTGATAGTGATGTTCCTGAGACTGGTGGAGGCGTTCAAGGTCTTCGACATAATCTACATTACTACTGGGGGAGGGGCTTTGACCGAGAGCCTCTCACTCTACATCTACCTTGTGGGTCTCAAGCAGTTCGACATAGGATACGGAGGCGCAGCGGCATGGATATTCTTCCTAATAGTCCTGATGATAGTAACGGTCATGATGTTTAGGCTTAGGAGGTATATGGGGTTGTAGGGGGTGGCGTTGATGAGTGTGAGGCGTAGGGGAGTGGATTTCTACAGGCTTGGGGCATACATCTTGATAATAATCTTCATGGTGTTCGCCATAATACCAGTTTACTGGATGCTTATCACAGCCTTCAAGACGCCTGCCGACACCAGGGAGTTCAAGTTCCTACCCTTCATAGACTTCCAGCCAGTCCTCGACACATGGATGGACATACTCATCGGCTCCCTCTCCGAGCAGACCCTCAAGGCCATAAGGAACGGCCTCATAATAGCCAGCGGCGCAGCAACCCTAAGCGTCGTGCTGGGAAGTCTGGCGGGATACGCCCTGGCCAGGTTCAGGTATAGGAGGTGGAAGAACAGGGATATAGCCTCATTCATCCTCGCACAGAGGATGATGCCTCCCGCAGTAGTCCTCCTCCCAATCTTCATGTTCTTCTCCATACTCAAGCTAATCGATACCCACGTGGCCCTAATACTCATCGAGGCTGCCGTGAACATGCCCTTCGCAATCTGGATTCTAATGGACTTCTTCAGGGAGGTTCCGAGGGAGGTTGAGGAGGCGGCTTACCTCGACGGCCTAACCATAGCCCAGACCTTCTACAGAATCTCGCTCAGAATAGCCCTACCGGGAATCGTGGTGGCGTGGATACTGACCTTCATCTTCTCCTGGAACGAGTTCCTCTTCGTCCTCGCCCTCGCATACTCGGAGACCATAACCCTGCCATGGCTAATCTCCACAGGGTTCTCCATGCGTGCACTCGAATACTGGACGATAAGTGTCTTCGGAACACTGGCCATAATTCCGCCTACAATCCTCGCCTTCCTAATCCAGAGATACATCATAAGGGGTATGGCCCTGGGTGCTGTGAAGTAGCCCACAAAACTTTTATCCCCAATAATTCAATCCTCTCTCCTGCATGAGAACGCTTCCAATCCTTCTCGCAGCCCTACTACTCTCGGTAGTCGTAGCCCCATCAATCCAGGCCCAGCAACCCATGATAACCTGGCATGGCCCCGAGTCCCCAAGCATATGGAATGGCTTCACGAGAATCACGCAGGCAGCCTTCTCCAACACCCCCGTAAATCTGACGGTCAGGGTTGAGGGCGAGGCTGGAAAGGTTGTAGCAGACTATGTGGTGAGGGATGAAGGGGGAGGGAGGGTCAAGGAGGGCTCGCTCGAGCTACATGAGTCTGGTGAGGGGAGGTTCACCGCCGAGCTGGGAGCCTTCCCAAGCGGTTATAGGGTCGAGTATAGGGTTAAGGTGGAGCCTGGGGGGAGAGAGGCAGAGGGAAGCTTCAGGATAGTGGAGGACGACGAGCCCCCAACCCTCCTCCTGGAAAACTATGTGTCCGGAGAATTCATCCCGGGGAGGAGTAGCCTCCTGATAGAGGGGAACGGAACCCAGGCACAATACTACTACGAGAGATACAGCATGGCCATAGTGGTCAATGACACGATGAGATATGATGGGAGAACGGTCCTAGGCTCGGGGGTAAAGGAGGTCAGGCTATACTGGAAGACCGGTATAGTTGTCCATAACATCTCCATGACAACAGACGAGAAAGGCCTGAGAAACTACCAGTTCTTCGGGGGCATAGAGGGACCGTTCCCATACAAGTTCAAGCTGAAGTTCTGGTTCGAGGCCGTGGACGCAGCCGGAAACACCGCCAAGTCCCGTGAGTTCACCCTCCATGTCCTGGGAGACGACATACCCCCAATAATAGAGAACATAACCATCATGGAGCCTAAACCCATGGAGGAGATAACCGTGGTAGTCTTCGCAAGGGATCCTGACGAGCCAGACGACTCCTTCCTAAGCGACGTAATCATACTTTACTCAACCGATGGGGGTGAGACTTGGAGCGAGAAGCCTATGGTCCTTACATCCTCCTACACAATACTCGGGAGACCCACCCATAAGTGGCAGACATCCCTACCAGGCCAACCCGAGGGAACCCTCCTCCTACTCCGAATCAAAGCCCTAGATAACGCTGGAAACGAGGCAGAAGAACTCAGAATACTAACCATAGGGGCACCAGCGGCAAAGACGGTAACCTCTACAATAGTATCCACAACCACTATTAAGGAGACCCAAACAGTAACTACGACCATAGAAAGAACCGTTACATCGGCCTCAACTGTTAAGGAGTTTATCGAGAAGGCTCCCGACCTAACACCCCTCCTCCTCGCCTCAATAGTGTCAGTAATAGTCGTGGCGGTTGCGGCGTTCATAGTCGGCAGGAGAACACGCTGAGGAAAAGATTTAATTGACTGCTCGGGGTCAGGTCTCCAGGCATGGCGAATGTAGTCGTCCCCGGCTCGGCTTCAGGGCTACTTGGCATAAGGGTGTCTAAGCAGTCGGGCTGGAGGCTAATCCAATCAAAGGTTGAGCAGTTCCCTGACGGGGAACTCTACATTAGGGTCTTGGGCGAGGTTGAGGGAGAGGCCGTCGCATTAATCCAGTCGATGGCTCTACGGCCCAACGACTACCTCATCGAGTATCTTCTAATGGTTGATGCTCTACGGAGCCTGGGAGCCGGGAAGATACTTGGAGTGATACCATACGTGCCTTATGCGAGGCAGGATGCCAGGTTTAACCGAGGTGAGGCCCTGAGCATGGAGGTGATAGCGAAGCTAATCGAGAGGAGCGGGACTGAGGCGATAGTAACAGTGGACATGCATCTCCACAGGCTCAGCGACCCCTCGCAGGTCTTCGGGATACCCGTGGTGAACCTCTCAGCCGCCCCCCTCCTAACAAGATACGTGGTCGAGAACTATGGCCTCAGGGAGCCTGTGGTGATTGGGCCTGACGAGGAGGCTGAGCAGTGGGCACGTGAGGGAGCCTCGGCCATCGGGGCGGAATACGACGTGATGGAGAAGGTTCGGAAATCGGCCACCGAGGTGGTCATCCAGCCCAAGAAGCTCGATGTTGAGGGAAGGGACGTAATAATCCTGGACGACATAATCAGCACGGGTGGAACCATGGTGGAGGCGGTAAAGGTCCTGAAGAGGGCGGGCGCCAGGAGGATAATCGCCGCATGCACCCACCCCCTCCTCGTGAGACATGCCTTGGAGAAGATACTCTCCGAGGGAGCCGAGGACGTGGTCGGAACCGACACGGTGGCAAGCGCCGTCAGCAGGGTTAGCGTCGCACCACTTATAATCGAGGGAGTGAAGAGGCTGACGGGGTAATGGGCATGATTCCAGAGGTCGAGAGGATAGCCGACGACATAAGGACCATGAGGATACGTGGAGCGGCAAGGATAGCGAGGACCGCCGCCGAGGCCCTGAGGATTGTGGCCGAGAGGTCTGAGGCGAAGGACTTGGACGGGTTCATGAGGGAGCTTAACCAGGCAGCCCACCTCCTCCTCTCCACGAGGCCCACAGCAGTCTCCCTACCCAACGCCGTGAACTACGTGCTAAGCAGGGTTAGGAGGGCCGCCGAGTCAGGGAGCCTGAGGGAGGTCAAATGGGAGACCATCAGGGCCGCTAACGACTTCATAGACTCCTCGCTCAGGGCCCTCGACATAATAGGCGAGCTTGGGGCCAGGAGGATTAAGCATGGGGACGTGGTGATGACCCACTGCAACAGCTCGGCTGCAATCTCGGTTATCTTGAAGGCTGCTGAGCAGGGGAAGGTTGAGGAGGTCTATGCCACTGAGACGAGGCCACGGTTCCAGGGGAGGCTGACCGCCAGGCAGCTGGCAGAGAAGGGGGTCAAGGTCAACCTGATAGTGGACTCCGCCGCCAGATACTTCATGAACGAGGTTGACAGGGTTGTGGTGGGAGCAGATGCGGTCGCGGTCAACGGGGCGGTGGTCAACAAGGTCGGGACATCCATGATAGCCTTGGCAGCCCACGAGGCCAGGGTCAGGTTCTACGTGGCGGCGGAGACCTACAAGCTCAGCCCCTCAACCATACTCGGTGAACTCATAGAGATTGAGGAGAGGCCTGCCACGGAGGTCGTGGAAGAGGAGTTCCTCAGGAAATACCCCAGCATAAGGGTCAGGAACCCCGCATTCGACATAACCCCGCCTGAATACATCGACCTAATCATAACCAATAAGGGTGTCTACCCGCCCCAGGCCATAGCCATGCTCATGCGTGAGGAGTTCGAGTGGATTCTCGAGGAGCTCTATCCAGAGTATAGGGTTAGGTTGGTTGAGGAGGAATAAAAGAGGGGGAAAGAGGCTGGGGAGCCTACTTCTTCATCCCCTTCATCAGTATCTCTACGGCCTTCTTGGCCTCCTCTATCGAGGTCTCGTCCTCGAGGGTCGTCATGTCGCCTAGGGTTGCACCGCTCACCACGGCCTTCAGAAGCCTCCTCATAATCTTCCCGCTCCTCGTCTTGGGGAGCTTCGAGACAAAGTAGATGGCCTCAGGGGTGGCCACGGGGCCGATAACCTTCCTAATCCACTCACGCAGCTCCTTCCTAAGCTCCTCACTCGCCTCCACACCAGACTTCAGGGTAACGAAGGCCACTATGGCCTCACCCTTAACTGGGTCGGGCTTACTGGTTACCGCCGCCTCGGCCACGGATGGATGGCTGACGAATGCGCTCTCAAGCTCCATGGTCCCTATCCTGTGGCCAGCCACCTTGATTACGTCGTCGGCCCTCCCCATCAGCCAGAAGTATCCCTCATCATCCTTCATGGCGTAGTCTCCCGTGTAGTAGACGGCAGGCGGCTTGACCTTGAACCCCAGCTTATCGTTGGGCTGGAACCTCGACCAATACACCTTCTTGAACCTCTCGGGGTCCCTCCAGAGGGTTGCCAGCATCCCAGGCCAGGGCGAGAGAATCACAAGGTATCCCTTCTCGAAGGGCTTGACAGGCACGCCATCCTCATCCACTACCTCGGCCTGGATTCCTGGAAGCGGGAATGTGGCCGACCCTGGCTTAAGCGGGACAAGGTCTATCCCGAGAGCCGGCGTAATCATGAACCCGCCTGTCTCGGTCTGCCACCAAGTATCGATTATCGGGCAT
>CAZHEC010000014.1:0-8602 GCA_964531465.1 uncultured Nitrososphaeria archaeon
GCTTCTTTGCTTCCATCAAGCGGCCTAGGCACACCCGGCTTAACTCCGGTTTTATGTAAATCGACGTCGGAGACCTTTCTGGAGAGATTCTCGCCCCTGAGTATGAGGACACCCCTATGCTCAACGGATGGAACGAATATTGCCTCAACGCCTGGAACACTCTCTATTTTTATCTCCTTCAGAGTCTCCGCCAGAATCCTAGCCTCATCACCGGTGATCCTGCCAGCCCGCCTATCAATTATGACGCCGTCATCATTCAAGGTGGCGAAGTTGCATCTAAACGCTACATCACCCGGCCTGAGATCTAATCCTACTCCCAAGGCCTCATACGCGCCTCTTCCAGAGTAGACTTTCCATGGATCATAGCCGAACAGGGATAGGTGTGCAGTATCGCTTCCAGGGGGTTGACCTGGAGCCACGACATCCATTATGCCGCAGACACCTTTAGAAGCAATCTTGTTAAGCGTCTCGGCCCTTGCAGCCTGAAGAGGGGTAAGCCCTCCCAAAGCTTTAGCAGGTCTATCGCCGAGCCCATCACAGACGATTAGAACGGCCTTCATGACAACCAAACAAGTCTTTAACAGATTTATTAACCATAACCCTTGACCCAACCCGCACATTAACCTTGAGAAGACAATCGAAAAATTCTAGGAGCCAGCCTTATATGTTTCTTGGATTCATGATTTTATTGTCCTATGATGCCGGGTGTCAACATAAAGTTATTCAAGACCTTGATGGTGTTTGAGATACTTTTCGCAGGTATTTATCTCGCATTAACCCGTGGGCTATTCATAGTATATTTGGTCTCATCTGGTTTCGGTGTAGGTTTCATCTCCGTGATCGTTCTTGTGTCAACATTTGCCTCAACTTTAGTCTCCCTAGTCCTGTATAAGTTTCCGAAATTCATTGTTAGGCGGGTTAAGTTGAAGTATGTTGTCTTTCATGCTGGTGAGAGGTTGCTTTGGATACCCATGGTTCTGTCCCCTGACCCCGTACTTATCATTATATCGTATGCTGGTGTGAGCATTTCCTCAACCTTTGTCGGCTCATTTACTAATCTAGTGATTTATGGAACACTGGATGAGAAGGGGGTTAGGGACATTACGGGTAAAAGGAGCGCCGTGTTTAACGCAACTAGTATTCTTGGGTTCATTATAGCGATGGGGCTTGTAGCTATACTGCCGGCAGACATCAAGTTCCTTATAACATTCTCTGCAGGGTCGTTAATTGGAATATTATCAACTATTATGGTTGCGTTGCTTAGGCTCGGTCATCTAGAAGGGGCTGAGATTCCCAAAGGCGTTGAGAGACCTGAGCAATTATTCTCCACGTCATCATTTCTCGTCACATTACTCATCTCGGGCAATCTTCTCGGAATATTCTGGGTTCCATACTTAATGGAAGTTCTGAAGGCACCCGACTACATGGCAGTCGGCTTAAATCTGGCCACGACGGTCTCGAGTATAGCTGCCTCCATGTTCTGGGCCAAGAGGCCGTTGAAGAGCTTCAGAGCCGCTCTCGCATTAACCACATTCACACCCGTATCGGCTCTACTAATACCCATACCTATTGCACATCTAGCTATCGCAGCCCTGAACGGTGTAACCTATACGGGGGCGAACTTTCTCGGAAACTTTCTTTTAGCCAGGTATATTGCATGGTATGGTGCAGTGCGTTCCAGCCTTGTGCTTGCGGTCATCTCTAATCTCTCACAGCTTTTGGCTACACCCTTTGGCATGCTTCTAGAAGGGAATTATCTCCTCCTATTCTCTGCAACAATAGGGATAATAATCCTGGCCAATGTTCTAGCATTTCTCACAATACCTGAAGTTGCATTCGTCCCCGAGGACTCTGCAAGAACTTACTCGTATATTCTCTATACTAACAGCGTGATGGGGTATAGCATGGCGGTGGAAACCACAAAGGAGACGGTTATGCTCAGCATAAGGCTACTAACCCTCGGAATAACACTCCTAATCCTATACATAGCATACAGATTCCTGCTATTCTTAATGATGCTTTAAGGAAAGTTAATAGATAACGTCTAACAATATGGTTGGGGCAGGGAGATGGCGGTTGAAGACATATTTCAGGAATTTATAGGTGTGATAACAAGAGAGCTGGTGGATCTTATACCAAAGCTGATAATAGCGGTCTTGATAATTGTGGCGGGGTTCCTCGTACTTAGGATTCTCGGCTCGCTTGTTAGAAAGATGCTTGAATTCGCCGACATGGATGGCATGATAAAGAAGTATGCAGGCATCGAGCTTCCAATTCCCTTCAACTCTATAGTTATGGGGCTTCTTTACCTTGGCGTTGCATTAGCTATAGTCTTCGGGTTGATAAATGTATTCCTTGGAGAACAGTTCATAGAGTTGGCTAACAGTATAGTTATTTATGGAGCTAGGATAATAAGCGTTGTCCTGATAACCCTCATACTCTTCACAGCCTTCTCAGCAGTAATAGAGAGGATTAGGATTGAGAGCAGGCTTAAGGGCTACCTACTCTTCATAGTAATGCTCCTCCTAACAGCTATGCTAATAGACATAACAGCTTTAAGCGAGCCAGTTAAACAATCACTATACATAGGGTTATCCGTGGGGATCGGCGCCTCTCTTGCGGTCTTCGCAGTATGGTTCTTCTTCCATGAATATTTCGACAAGCTCCTAGAGAGGAAGAGAAAGTAGCAACTTACCTAGCCATGGAGACCACGTTCTCATAATCTTCCCGGTTTATTCTTTTTATGCTTCCTCTGAAGATGGTGGCAGGGTTCCGTCTCCCCCTCAGAATCGAGAGTTTATCACTAACCTCCTCAAGCCTAATCAGCCTAGGCCACATCTCAGCCTCCCTAAACTCTACCGCATAATCAAAGTTTATGGACGGCACCCCGATTACATGAAACTTCTGCTCAATGGTTATGGGATGGGCTGGACCGGCCAAGATTCCCCTCCCCATAAACCCTCTACCTGACATCGAGGTAACATAGAAGAGGACGTGATCTCCCTCGGATAGATTCTTTACGTTTGGCGCCCGAGAGTTTAGAGACCAGAACCTGTTCTTAACCCTGTTAGCTAGGACCTCCGTGGCGGGTATCGTTCTGCCCTCAAAGACATGGTCCTTAACCACGAAGACCCAGTATCCAGGCATATCCATAAAGATGCGTTTAGCTTGTATAAACTGTTTCTGATGAGGCTGAGGGAGGAGGTCTCGGAGGAGCTTAAGAGACTTTACCAGGAGTTGAGGGAGGTCGTGGAGAGTAGGCTAAGGGAGTTTGAGGATGTTGGAAGAAAAGGGACTCAGGAAATCTTCGAGGAACTATGCTTCTGCCTACTAACACCCCAGAGCAAGGCAAGGGCAGCTGACAAAGCCTTAAAGGAGCTTAAGTCCCTTAACCTCCTATATCAAGGTGGATGGCAACGTATATCAAGGATTCTTGAGAGAAATGGTGTAAGATTCTACGAGGCAAAGGCCAGGAGGATTGTAAAGGCTCGAAAACATCTAAACTCCAGTTTCCTGAGCCACATATTGGAGATTGCTAGGAGGAGCCCTAAAGCGGCCAGGGAGCTGCTTGTGGAGCATGTAGAGGGGCTGGGATATAAGGAGGCTTCTCACTTTCTCAGAAACATAGGGTTCAAAGGGCTCGCCATACTGGATAGACATATTCTAAGGACTTTGAAGGAGCTTGGAGCCTTAGAAGAGGTTCCAGCGAACCTGACGAGAGATAGATATATTGAGATTGAACGATTATTCTTCAGGGTTGCGGATGCTCTCGGAATTCCAGGTGAAGCTCTAGACCTGGTTATGTGGGCACGTAAGACGGGGGAGGTGTTTAAGTAGGTGTCCAAACTGATTATGAGTGATGACCTGAAAAATTACTTGGACATGATTCCAGACCTAGACCTAGAGTTGTTGCTTGAGGCATATGAACGACCCCTTCCAGAAGCATTTAGAGTAAATACGCTCAAACTTCCAGAGGAGGAGACTCTCCAGAGACTTAGAGATAAAGGCATAAAATTCAGGCCTGTTCCCTGGGCTAGACATGGATACCAAGCCGAGGAAGACATAGATCTTGGGACAACCCTCGAGCATATGCTGGGCCTAATATATCTTCAAGGACCTGTCTCCATGGCACCCGTGGAAGCCCTTGACCCAAAACCAGGGGAGATAATCCTAGACATGTGTGCAGCTCCAGGCAGTAAGACCACCCAGATAGCCCAACTAATGAGCGGCGAAGGCGTCGTGGTGGCCAATGACATAAGCTATGAAAGAGTTAAGGCGCTTTCATCAAACATTCAAAAATTCGGAATCCTAAATATCGTGATAACAGTAATGGATGGGAGAAGATTCCCTAGATACATTAAGGAATATTTTGATAGGGTGTTGATAGACGCTCCATGTAGCTCCCTTGGAATAATCAGTAAGGATTGGGGAGTAGCCAAGTCATGGAGCTACAATGTTGTCGAGAGACTCAGCAAACTACAACTGCAACTACTGAAGGCTGGATTCGAGACCCTCAAGCCAGGAGGCACCCTAATCTACTCTACATGCACACTAACAGTAGAAGAGAACGAGATGATTGTTAATAAACTACTCGAAGAGAGAGATGATGCGGCTATTAAGCCAATCACTTTACCTGGCCTTAAACACAGACCTGGGGTAACCGAGTGGAGGAATATGAAATTTGACCCAAGCCTGCGATACACCATGAGGATAATGCCGTATGATAACTGGGCTGAGGGATTTTATATAGCAAGGATAGTAAAGGAGGCTTGAGAAATGCGTCCTCTAACATCAGGAGAAAGAAAGCTCCTCGAAAATAGGCTTAAGAGACAATACGGAGTGGAGAAAGCATTTAGAGGTCTCACATTAATAATGGCGGGACAGAGAAGGATAAGGGCTTGCACGAGGGAGACCTATGAACTCTCTAAAAAGCTCAAAAAAGTCCAGCAACTCGGCGTGTATGTAGCTAAACTGAGAGATGAGGAGGTTATCCTAAGCATCGAGGGAAGCCAGATACTCGGAGACGAAATTAAATCAAACATAATTGAGCTGGATGAACACGAAGCAGTTGAGTGGATGAAGGCTTCACCTATAAAGATTAAAGAAAAACCCAAGAGCAGATATGTTGTGGCTAAGCATGGGAAAATCTATCTGGGCTCGGGTATTGTATCAAGGGATGGGAAAATCTATCCCCAGATAGCTAAGTGGCGGAGGATACCAGAATACTAGTCATTGGCTCCTATCATAGATAATTGATTCTAGAATCATCTCTGAGACTGTAACCTTATATGGCACATACCTGCTCGCATAATAGATTGCATAACCGCTCCTCAGCCCCAGGGCATAAAACCGGTTAGCCTCAACCTGAATCTCGGCTGCGGGTGTAGCCCATCCCTCAACAAAATCAAATATGTAGAGGCTATAGAGAAGTCTTACACGTTCATCCGGATCAAGAGTTCTTAGAATCCTTCGTATAAACATCTCATAGTCTGTAAGAGTTACGTTATCAACCCTGGCATAATACACGGTATTTATCCATGGAGCAGTCTTCAGGACCACATAATCCACGTGCTGAAGCAGTTTATGGATATACCCAATATCATTCGTATTATCAGCCGACTCGATTATTATAAGGTCTACCTGTTCTCTTAAAGAAGAGAGAAGGGGAAGTATATGCGATATGTTAGTCCTACCTATCCTCCAGTCATACCACGACATTAAGTAGACACCGTCAAAACCAAAGTCGCGTATAATCTCGCCTATTTTTTCCGCAAAGTAGTTAGAGTAGGGTATCGAGTTATTTACGATGGTTACTGAGGTGTTAAATAGCAGTATGTTTCCTGCTCCTAGGATTTCAGGCTTGCTAATGGTCCAATTTACTAGGAAGCCCTGGACTCCATAATGCGTCTTAACCTGCTCAACTCTCAGATAGATTCCGAGAAGAACCTTGATGCCCTTCTCCTGGAGTTCCCTTACAAGCCACGCCAAGTCCTTGTAGAGCCATGGATTAGAGCCTGTCTTAAACCTCAGATACATGGTTACATCTTTTTTTGAATCGTATCCCGTATAGGTGTTTATGAAGTCGGGTGAGAATGTCAAGGTTATGTAGTTTACGTCATAATTTTTGAGATAGTTATCCACGCTGGCTTCGCTTCCAGGTATGAATGCTGCATCCATACTCTCTGGTATCGCTATTCTTATTGGGGTTTTGGGGAGAGAGACGCCCAGAGGGGTTGGGAATATGGAGAGCATCATGGAGAATATCAACAATATTGCCAAGACCCCCCACCTACTCATAATCCTTATATCAAGACCCTTAAAACCTAAGTAATGCAAAGCAAGTACTATAAATCTTGAACCAGCAAAAACCGCCATGGCGATAAACAATATCCCAGCAACCCCGAACTCATAGGTCTGGGGAATAAATATCCTGCCAAGATAATCAAGACTATAATTAGAAAATATAGGAGTGGACGAAGCAATCCAGACAGACCCTGCAACAACTATAATTACATAGTTTAATAGAAGTTGTCTAGATTTCCAGAAGTTTCTGCTTAGAGTTAAAAGTGGAAAGAAGGTTAGGAGATATTGGATATTTACTTTCGGAGATACTGCAAGGAATATCGCCATAGTGGCTGCAGACATATTCATGAACCTATTCCATCCAGGCTCTCTAAAGCGCCTATATGCGATTACAACGCCGATAAGGAAAACTATCATGTAGATGAACCAGAAGCTTGATAGATTAACGAGGTTTGAGAGTAAGACCCAGTATGTGAAGCTTCCGACGCTTTTTGTGTGTTGAAGTATTCTTGTAAAGTATTCTATGGGTGTTGAGAGAAATGGTGTTGAGAGTGTTATGAAGGCTGCAAGAGAGGGTATTACCAGGTTGAGCACGGCCTTTCTCACAGAAATCCTTCTGATACTATAGAGGTAGATTATGGCTGGAGGGATTATAAGAGCTGGAAATATCTTTACCGATGCGCCTATACCGAACAATATCCCAGAATTAACGTATTTTCCCTGGATTAACTGATATATTCCTAGAAGCATGAATAACACTGATATTGAGTCAAACATGCCCCAGACTGAGGACATAAAGAAGGTTATTGGATTAAAAATCCAGATTAGGGATGCTTTAAGAGACCTATCCTCGCCTAGGCCAGCAAGCACACCAACACGATATATAAGATATCCAACTATTATGTCAGCCAAGATTATAGGGAGCTTTATGAGGAAGACCTGAACCATTAGAGAATTAATTACGTTAGCCATAAAGGAAACAATCATAAGCCAGTAGAGCCATGTCGGAGGATATGCGTAGAACCCCCATGGATAATCCACAGGGTTCCCGACAACGTATATGTTAAGATTCTGAAGAGCAAGTTCACCAGACCTAATCCAGATATACATATCCCATGGATGGGCAAAGAAGGGGGCCACAAAGAGGCGGGAGATAAAACCTATGAATAAGGAGATTTTCAGCTCCCGCCTCATATCCTCACGTTAAGAATTCATCTTAATATAACTATATTTTATGGATTAAGACTATGACAGGTTGGCTGGATTTCTATCCTCAGAGAGGTCCGACTCTCTTCGGTTCTCCGAAGTCTTATGAGGATGCTACTTTTGTATGTTATGGGGTTCCATTTGACTCAACCTCCTGGTTTAGGCCTGGAAGTAGGTTCGGTCCACTCGCCATACGTGTCGCCTCACAGGGACTGGAAAATCCTTACAATAGTATTAGCCTTGCTGACCTAGGAGACCTGCCTCCCTCAACCAACATATCCATGAATCTTAGAAGGGTTTTTAGAGTAGTGAAGCAGATTGTTAAAGATGGCAAGATTCCAGTTGGAATTGGAGGAGAACATACATTAACACTTGCAGCATCAAAGGCTTCATGCACCGACTGCTGCCTAATCGTTTTTGACGCTCACCTAGATATGAGAAACGAGTTTATGGACTCGAAGATTAATCATGCTACTTGGCTCAGGAGGCTTATTGAGAGAGGATTTGGGGGAAGTGTTCTAGTCATTGGCGTTAGGGGATTTGAGTTAGCCGAGATAGAGTATGCGAAAAGGAGTGGGGTTAGAGTCCTATTGAGCAGCGAGTTAGAGAACTATGAGGGAGTAATTAAAGAGTTTTTGAGCGAGTTTAAGAGAACCTATCTAAGCATAGATATTGATGTTCTTGACCCCTCATTTGCCCCAGGTGTCAGTAGCCCCGAACCGCTTGGAATAGACCCTCCAATACTCTATAAAATCCTGGAAACAATACTTACATCAGCCAAGCTAATAGGCGTGGATGTCGTGGAGGTAAACCCGCTATTCGATAACGGTCTAACCACCCTACACGCAGCTTCTCTGCTACTCAAGATATTTACTACCATCTCCTCACAAGTTTAGCCAAGAAAAATCCATTACATCTATCTTTATGGGGATACAGCCGCCTACACTCATTCAACCCACGCATACCTGCTGACCCTATTTCAGGCTCAACATCAGCTAACTCAAATTCCGGATGTTTTTTCAGGAAATCCTCAACCACAAATTCATTCTCCTCCATCGTTATACTACATGTAGAATACAATATTACCCCATTC
>CAZHEC010000014.1:8612-13934 GCA_964531465.1 uncultured Nitrososphaeria archaeon
TTGACACGTTTCTCGACGCTGATTCAAGCATTAATGATTGAAGTTTTTGGAACATCCTTATGTGTCTTGGCCTGATCGACCATCGGTATCCTGGTTCTCTCCAGAAGAGCCCTGTGGAGCTGCATGGCGGGTCTATTAGGATTTTATCTGCATTTATAGTTAATGGTAGTGGATAGGTTGCATCCGCCGAAACTTCCTCCACATTCTTTACACCCATATGCTTCATTCTCCTTGAATGTGCAGTAATCCTATTCCAAGATGAATCTATTGATATTATTCTCCCATGATTCCTCATCCATTTCGCCATTATCCATGTTTTTGTTCCCGGCGCTGCGCAAACATCTATAACCTTATCACCCGGTTTAGGGTTCAACGCAGCGACGGCATAGTAGCTTGAAAAATCATGAATCGATATTAATCCTTCGTCCATGGCTTTTTTAAGCCTTGCAGGATCACCAAATCCTTTAACTAGGTATATTCCTGGTAGCCTTCCATCAGCCTCAAGCTCTATACCTTCTCTTTCTAAATGTTTAAGTAGCTTTTCCTCGGGGAGTAGAAGTGTATTGAGGCTTATGTATATGGGGGGGCTCTCCAAGTTCTGGAATTTCATCAATTCTAACGCTTCGCATCTACCTAGTAGTCTAGAGAGGTATCGGGTGAACCATTTAGGGTAACAATCACTAGGTTTTATATCTACTCCATCTATAAACTTTAGTATTCCAAGATATTGCTCTATTTTGGTGTTCCATTGTTTTCCAAAGATTGAGCGTAAATGGAATGCTAGTTTTCCCGGTTCTCCTAAGTTCATCTGCTTTATTAATGCTGTGGCCAGTAAGGTAAGTAAGCGTAAGACATTTCTATCTTGTATATCTCCTAGCAGATTTTTTAGAAGCATTTCTGTAGCCTTCTTGAGTATTGAGTATTCATGTAGCAGTCTTCTTGCTAATCTTAGTGATGATGTCCCTAGACCTAGTCTTCTCCATGCAGTGTAAAGCCCTGACTTGACGGAGTAGCCTGTCTCATCATGTAGTTTTAGAGCCTCAAGCGATACGAGGAGGGCCTCCGCCGCAACCCGTTCCACAGCCAAGCCCTACACCACTTCAGGAAAATAGGTAAAAAGCCCATAATTGAACCTTCTACGTGGGAAGGAAGCCTTACCCTCATTTAAAAGATTTAATGTAGCCATGCTTTTTACATATTTGTTGGAGATGGGTCAGACAAGTTTGGATGAGCATCTAAGGGTTAAGAGGTATTTCCTCATAGGCTCGACGTATGATGGAAAGGCTGGGAAAGCGTATCTAAAGTTTCTTGACCCTGAGACTCAGGAGGTTAAGATAGTTTATGATGAGTCTGGTCATAGGCCTTATTGTTATGTTAAGGAGGGGGTTGAGCAGGTTAAGTCTATGAATCTTCCGGGAATGGTGGATGCTGTTGAGGAGGTTAAGTATGACTTACTTAGGGATAGGAAGGTTAAGCTGACCAAGATTCTGGCCAGCGACCCCTTGGCTATAGGAGGAGGAGCCAACTCCATCCGTGAGAGGATTAAGGCATGGGAGGCTGACATACCATACCACCTATGCTACCTATATGACATGAAGCTTATTCCCTGCATGCCCTATCAGCTTGACGGGAAACCCAGGGAGATTAGACCTGATAAACGTGGTATTCAGGGTATAGTTGATACCATTTTTAGAGGATTCTCAGAAGAAGAAAGGAAGCTTCTCTCTGAATGGGTTTCACTGCTAGAGGCTGAGCAACCCAAGATTAAACATATCTCACTCGACATAGAGGTTCTTTCACCTATCCCAACCAGGGTTCCATCCCCAAGTAAGGCGAAGGACAAAATCGTGGCGATCTCTCTAGTTGGAAGCGATGGGAGGAGGGAGACATACCTACTAAAGACCGGGAGATTCGGAGAACCCAGCCAGCAGCATGAATTTGATGTAAGAGTGTTCGAGAACGAGGCGGATATGCTGAGAGAAGTATTCGACATAATCTCGAAGTATCCTGTAGTGGCCACATTTAATGGAGATGACTTTGACATGCCATATCTTAGGCATAGGGGAGAGGCGTTAAACATTACCAAAGAGCAGATACCAATAACCCTTGGAAGGGATGGAGCATCTCTACGTCATGGAATACATATAGACCTATACAAGCTATTCAATAATAAAAGCATCCAGATATATGCATTCGACAACAAGTATAGGGAACATACCCTCGAAGCGATTAGCCAAGCCCTCCTAGGCAAGGGAAAGATAGATATTGAGAAACCAATAGGAGAACTAACAACCGACGAACTCCTTAGATATAGCTTCTATGACGCACTATTAGTTCATGAACTCTTAACATTCGATAATGAGCTACTACTAAAACTGCTTTTCGTCTTATCGAGGATAAGTCGCATGCCTATTGAAGACATATGTAGGCATGGTGTCTCCGGGTGGATAAAAAGCCTACTATATTATGAGCATAGGCGGAGAGGGTATCTCATACCTAGACCCGATGAATTAATAGAGGAGAAGGGTGTAACGTCAACCAAGGCTGTTATTGAAGGGAAGAAGTATAGGGGAGCGATAGTAGTAAATCCGTTGCCGGGCGTCCACTTTAACGTGATTGTTCTTGACTTTGCTTCTCTATACCCATCGGTCCTCAAGGAATGGAATCTAAGCTATGAGACCGTTAGGTGCCCCCACCCCGAGTGCAGGGATAATCTTGTTCCTGAGACGAGTCATTGGATATGTAGGAAGAGAAGGGGGATACAGAGCGAGTTAATAGGATGTCTTAGGGATATCAGAGTTGGATGGTTTAAGCCTAGGAGCAGTGACCCCAACATATCCGAGGAGCAAAGGAGGTGGTATAGCGTCGTCCAAAGAGCGTTGAAGGTCTTCCTTAACGCAGCATATGGAGTCTTCGGGTTCGAGGGATTCCCCCTCTACTGCCCACCAGTCGCAGAAAGCACGGCAGCAATAGCCCGATACGCATTCAAGAAAACCATCGAGAAGGTCAGATCCATGGGGATAACCGTCATATATGGCGACACTGATAGCGTCTTCCTAAAGACCGATAAACCCGAGCTAATAGATGAGGTTGTCAAGTGGGCTAAGAAAGAGCTGAAACTGGACCTAGAGCTTGACAAGAGATATCGATACATAGTCTTCTCAACCAGAAAGAAGAACTATCTAGGCGTAACAGATAAAGGTGTAGTAGATGTTAAAGGTTTAACGGGTAAGAAGAGGCATATACCCAAGTTCATTAAGGAGGCCTTCGATGATATGCTTAGGGAGCTTCAGAATGTTCATGACGAAGAGAGTTTCAACAAGGCTAAGGAGAGAATAGTAGAAATCGTGAGAACATGGTATCAGAAGCTAAGGAGGGGTGAGTATGACCTGGAAGACCTCTCATTCAAGGTCATGCTATCTAGGAGTGTGGAGAAATACACTAAGACAACCCCACCCCACGTAAAAGCTGCAAGAAAACTGATTACAAAGGGAATACAGGTAGGGGCGGGAGACATAATAGCATACGTGAAGACAAGGGATAGGGACGGGGTGGAGCCGCTCGAATTCGCCAGAAAGGAGCAGGTAGACATAGATAAATACATAGAATACTTATTCTCGACCTTCGGCCAAGTCCTCGACGCGCTAGACATAGACACCGAGACAATAATAGGGGTAACTAGTCTGGAGAGGTTCCTCTAAGCGCCGAGTTTAAGTTTATCTTTACCTCCTTTAGGTGTCTCATGGAAATGAGGGCCATCGTTCTAAGAGAGTTCGGAGGTCCTGGGGTTTTAAGGGTGGGTGAGTTTGAGACTCCTAAGCCTGGGCCAGGTGAAGTGTTGGTCAGGGTTAAGGCCGTGGGCGTGAACAGACTCGACATCTGGATTAGGTCTGGAAAATATAGGATAAGACCCCCTCATATTCCTGGAACGGATGTAGCCGGAGTAGTGGAGGAAGTCGGAAGGAATGTAGGAAACATAGATGTCGGTGAGAGGGTGGTCGTTTACCCCCTCGAGAGCTGCGGAAGCTGCGAGTATTGCCTGAAGGGGGAGGAGAGCATGTGCATCAACTCAAAGCTACTTGGAAGACACATGAACGGGGGCTATGCAGAATATGTTAAGGTTAGGGCAGACATGGTCTTCAGAATTCCTGAAAAAGTGGGGTTCAAGGACGCTGCAGCCATCCCTGTAAACTTCCTAACATCATGGCACATGCTCTTCAACAGGACTAAGCTAAGCCCCGGAGACAGAATCCTCGTTATCGGAGGTGGAAGCGGTATAGGCTATGCGGCTATAGAACTTGCAAAGCTAGCCGGCGCATCTGTAATAGCTACTGTAGGTGAGGATTGGAAAATTGAGAAAGCCAAGAGTATTGGAGCAGACTATGTGGTCAATAGGAGGAGGGAAGACGTATATGAAGCCGTAATGAAGATAACGGATGGGGAGGGTGTAGATATAGTTTTTGAACATGCAGGGAAAGATGTCTGGCCCACAGCCCTAAAGGTCCTCAAACGCGGTGGAACACTAGTGTTCGCAGGAGCAACATCCGGAGACGAAGTCAATGTCAGCATAAGGCAGCTATACTGGAATCAGCTCAATCTCCACGGCTCATTCTTAGGGAACAAAGATGAGTTTAGGAAAATCCTGAAACTGTTGGCCGAGGGGAGGATAAAGCCGATCATAGACTCGGTCTATAGGCTTGAGGATGCATCTGAAGCCCATAGGAAGATGGAGGCCAGCAAACATTTTGGAAAGCTTGTGCTGGAGCCTTGAGGTAGGGAAGAGTTGATTGGTGTGGAGAGGATAGAGGTTGGACGCCTTCAGAGCAACACATACCTAGTCTACGACACATACTCGGGTAAGGGAGTTCTGATAGATGCGGGAGACGAGGCCTGGAAAATACTTGAAGCAATCCAACGCCACGGGGTAGAGGTTAAGGAAATATATGTAACCCACTGCCACTTCGACCATGTCCTAGCAATAAGGGACCTTAAGGAGGAATATGGATACAGGTTCTATATTCATAGGGATGACCTATCCTTACTTGAGGCTGCGTCGAGGCAAGCGGAATTATTCCTAGGCTCAAAATATCCCGACCCCCCTAAACCCGATGGTTTCATAGATGAGGGCGACGTGGTGAGCGTCGGCAGCATCAGGCTTAAAGTTATGCATACACCCGGGCATAGTCCTGGAAGTGTATGTTATGTTATGGATAGGGCGGTCTTTACCGGGGATACACTCTTCGCAGGCTCAATAGGAAGGACAGACCTACCTGGAGGAGACCTGAAGAAGCTACTCAACTCAATATATCGGAAGATTTTCGC
>CAZHEC010000015.1:0-10616 GCA_964531465.1 uncultured Nitrososphaeria archaeon
AGAGACCGAAGACCAGTAAAGGTATGCTGAGGCTCTCGTCGTCAAACCAGCCCATATGGGTCCTACCTATACTAGCGTTGTTGATTGCCAGGAAGAATGCTGCGAAGAATCCCGCAGGCTTCCCCCCAAGCTCCTTACCGAGAAGATAGACTCCCAAGACCGTTAAAACCCCTAATATTGGTGGGAGGAATCCGGCTAGCTCCAGGGCGTTAACCTTGATGCCTATGCCATGGAGGACGTGGTATAGGAATGCTGCGAAGAATGGTAGTCCGGGGAAGGCTGTTCTACCTACATTTCTTCCATGCGGATACCATGAATCCACGTCATGCCACTTGAAGAACTCTAGGAATCCATGCCAGCCCCTATCTATTATGAAGAGCATCTCCTTGTACTGCATCCAGGGGTCGAACTCGCTTAGGTAAAGACCCCATCGGATTGGGAAGATGCGGAGGAAGAATGCTAGGAGGAGTATGGACGAGAGTATCGCCGCCTCAAGTATACCTGTTCTTCCGCCGAACATCCTGTTTATAGTCCTGAGTATCGGCAGATCCCCGATGCGGCTCATCTCAAGCCCTCTGCCAAGCCATTATTATTTAATCATTTACCTCAATTCTACCTCTATCTTGGATGCTGGTTTTAGGGGCTTGGTCTTCTCTAGTAGTTCCTGTGGGACTGGTCTCTCCCCCATCCATCCCTTCTCCTCCGCATAGGGTTTCACGGATTTCTCCCACTGCTCTCTAGTTATGTAATAGATTCTGGCTCCCCCCAGCTCATGCTGCATCTGGGGCCATGGCTTGGTTACGTGCTGGAACCTGAATCCCAGCCTGAACCCGAAGGGGCTTTCGAATGTTGCCCACCACTCATTTACTCCTACTACGTCGAATGCGTGTTCTATCTTGGATAGGTAGAGTACTACTCCGAGTCTCTCAGCTCTTCTGAAGACTATTGTGTGGAGGCTTACCGCCACGTTCTCGTCCCAGAACCTATGGTTCACCACGCCCATAAGCTCTCCATCCTCCCTAACCCCGACGATAACGTATCCATCCTTCTGCCTACTCTGATACCATGCCAGAATCTCAGAGTAAGTCCTCGCAGCTACTAGATGGTAGAAGTCCTTATCATACTTCGGGTCTATCAGCTTCCTAAGGGTCTCAAGTATGGCAGGGGCCTCATCCCTCGAGGCAGGCCTAATTATTATCGGCTCCCCGGTGCTCAGCCTATATATCTTGGGCTCCAAAGGTTTCTGAAACCTCTCGTCTGGAGGTGCGCCTCTTAGATGACCCTCAATCTCCTCCACGCTAAAACTAAACCTATCAACAGATATAGGAACAGGCGGCTTAACCATATGCTAGAAAATGTAGCATGATTTAATAAACCTGAAAGTTGGAGGACGTTGCCTGGATGATGGCGCCTTATTTGCGTTTACGTTATTCTTTAAGCCTGAATTCCTCTCCGGCGCAGTGAACTACTCCTTTGATTCTTCTGATGAATGATATGCAAGCGAAGCACTCGAGGAAGGGAACCTGTTTCCCTGCGACGGGGCACTCCACATACTCTTTCTTCATTCTTGACATCATCTTCCCGCTTACGGCTCCTTTCAGTATCTCCTTAACCCTCTTATCCACCCTGAGTGCTTTATCGGCGCTCTTCACCTCCACGTGATACCTTGCCTGCCTCATTGCCGGATAGTCTTACTACGTTTTCTATAAACTCTCCTTAGTACAAGGATTGTTGATGTGGTTATTCCTGCGATGAAGAGCCATGAGAGGATTAGGGGTCCGTGGTTTGCTTCATATACAGCCTCTACCCTGTGGGGGGCATCCATAAGTATTTCTGGGGTCTTGAGGAGACGGCCTTCATCATCCTTCCATCCAACTAGTTTTAGGGATGGCTTGAATAGCAGCTCGATTCCCGTGGGAGTGTATAGTTCCCTGGCCGAGAATCTAGCGATGCTGCCGTTAGGATACCATCCTTCACCTATAGTACCGTCCAATACCGAGTAAACCTCTAGGTAATGCTCGAGAACATATTTTACTGTGATGTGCCGTATGCCTTCTACTACTTCCTCTCTTCTCTCCCTAATCCTTAACCTAGAGTTCTCATCCATGTTGAGGATTTCCGGGAATGATGTATTGAGGGTTGTGCCTTGGAGCACGGCTCTCTCTAAGGTTTTGTTTCCTCTTACCTTAACCTCCCTGCCCTGGACAACTATCTCGACTTCTATAGGAGCCTCGACATCTATCCTAAGTATGTAGAATGCTTTTGCATTCAGTTTTCCCCATCCCCAGCTATTCGAGGGAGCATCTCCAACTCTCTCAGCCGAGGAGATTAATGCTTGGTAGACTTCTTGATAGGATGCGTTAGGGAAGAGTTGGAGGATCAGCGCTATTACGCCAGCTACATGGGGAGCCGCCATACTTGTCCCATGCTTAACTGTGTAATACTCATTTATGTCTAGGGTTGATGAGGGCGGGCCGACGGGTTTTGCAGCTACTATTATCGAGCCTGGAGCGGTTATGTCGGGTTTTATTCTTCCATCTCTGGTGGGGCCTCTTCCGCTAAAGGGTAGCAGTTCTCCAACCCGGTATCCCGTTTCCAATCTCTCACCTAGATAGTTCATCCAAGTATTCTTTGATACGTATCCTCCGACTGCTATTGCGTGGGGGGATGTGGCAGGTATGCTTATAGTGTATTCGGGGGAGACGTTGTATTTCTCGGAGCTGAGGAATCTCTCGCTGAAAGGCGAGCATGTATCACTCTCTATCCATGCATGCCACACGGGGTTCCCTGAAACCTTCAACGCCTCTATTATCATGCTCCATGGCCTAGTAGGTAGGGGGGCACCATCGGTTGATGATATCTCTACAAGGTATTCGAGGCCCTTCTCAAGCTCGTTGATTGTTAGGGATGCATGTATCCTGCCGAGGTTCTCTCCGAAGCCTATCTCACCTAGAGGTGTGAGCAAGGTTAGGTTCACATTATTCCCTGGATAGAGATTTAGGCTTAGGGCGAACTCGGTGGTGTCAGGTGGGATAACCCATTCTAGTTTTTCCCCCTCACCCTCCCGTAGTTCTCCCGAGGCATGTATCCCATCCTCAGCAGAGTTCCCGGCGGAAACAACCACGATGACGCCCTTCTCGGCCAGCTCCTCTATAACCTCCTCCATCGGCGTGGTTCCATCATGAGGCCCTAGGTCGCTTCCCAAACTCAGGTTTATGACTAGTCTGAGGCCAAGCTCCTCGGCCTTCCTGAACGCATAAATCATCCCATCGATTATCTCATCCTCGCTGAGGCTCCACTGCTCTCCGCCACATACAGGTCTCCCAGACTTAACAACTATCAGGAATGCGCCGGGAGCCACGCCCCTATAAGGCCCCGCCTTCCCCGTTCCCGCCGCTATAGAGGCCACATGGGTTCCATGGCCAAAATCATCCGTCTCCGGGCATAGACCCTCCTCTATATCCCTCCTAAGACACTCATATCCATAGCTGAATCCTTCAGGCGGCCTGCCCTGGAGCGTCTGGTCCCATATTGCCAGTATCTTGCTTGAGCCGTTGGGAAGCCAGAAGTCGGGGTGCCTGTAATCTATCCCCGTGTCTATCACGGCTATAGCCACGCCTCTGCCATCTACAGGTCTCCCCTCTACATCCCTAAACATTTCCCAAACCTCAGGAGCATGAATCATCGGGACGCTAGCGTCAAGACTCAGCCTAAGCCTCCTAGGCCGATAGATCTCCTCAACAAGGCCTGAGTCCCGTAAATCATCCAAGCTAATCCACGGCGGCATCCGGAGAACCGCTAGATCCCCTAAGACTGGTCCCAGCTCACCATATTTGGAGAGCAGGTTAGTGCTTGTTCCTGGCCTGAGCTTGACTATTACTCGGTTAGCATAGTCTAGGAGTGTGGTGCCGTTTGGGAGGAGGGGTAGCAGGAGGAGCAAGGCTAGGATTAGCGCGATAGCCCGCATCATCGGCGACCAGCTATAGATGTTGTGAAAAGCCTTTTCAATTTTGTGGAGGATTCCATCTAGGGTATGCTTGTCTTGGATGATGGAAGGGTGGCCAGCCTCCTAGATATGCGGGAGGTGATTGACTCTGTTGAGAAGGCTATGGCGGCCCTCAGCTCCGGTAGGGCGTATATGCCGCAGAGAACCCACATCCACACAAGCCTGGGAGACATCCTAACTATGAACGCGCTGGTCGAGGAGCTAGGGGTCCATACAACTAAGATAGTCTCGGTTTATCCAGGGAATCCTGAGAAGGGGCTTCCAACGATAAACGCCGTAATCGTCGCCCTAGACTCCTCCACTGGAACCCCCATAGCGCTCATGGACGCAGGGACCCTGACAGCCGTTAGGACGGGAGCTGCCAGCGCAGTTGCCACCAAGTATCTTTCGAGTAAGAATGCGGAGACTCTGGCCATGATAGGATGCGGCGTCCAAGCAAGGTATCAAGCCTATGCAATATCCCTGGTTAGACATCTAAGGAAGATTAAGGTGTATTGTAGGAGGAGGTGGAGGGCCGAGAAATACGCAGAAGAGGTTGGCGGGAGACTCGGGGTTGATGTGGAAGTATCCGACTCACCTAGAGAAGCATTGAAGAATGCAGAGATAATTGTTACAGCCACTACAAGTAAGGCGCCTGTTATTAGGCGTGAATGGGTTGGGGAGGGTGCACACATAAACGCTATAGGCTCATACAGGCCTGATGCGAGGGAGCTGGACACGGAGACCATAATTGACGGAAAAGTCGTCGTGGATTTCAGGGAGGCGGCCCTATCGGAGGCAGGAGACATAATCATACCGATAAGGGAGGGACGATACTCACCCGACAAAATATATGCGGAGCTGGGTGAGATAATTCTTGGAGCAAAACCTGGGAGAACTAGGGAAGATGAGATAACAATATTCAAGAGTGTAGGGTTAGCCGTCCAAGATGCGGCGGCTGCATACGTAGTTCTCAGGAGGCTTGGGGTAATCAAGGGTTGAGGCGGTCTGCCCGAGAGGATAATCCTAAAATCGGGGGATTCTTTATTCGGGTGGGCTGGTGAAGTAGGGTGCTGCCTTACGCTCCTTGGCTATCATGGATAATCCCTCTCGTGGGCAGCCTCTTTGTCCCAGCATTCTTCAAGCTTGGGAAACGTCCCGGAATGTATTATCCCGTCGCTGTCTCATTCCTTGCATCGGCCTTCGCCTTATCCATGATTCCCGATGTGTGGGGAGGTAGGTCGTGGACCGAGACGGCTCCCTGGATTCCTGTTCCAGGCGGATTCGTGGAGGCGGGGGTCATAGTTGACCCGCTCTCGGTGATGATGGCCTGTATAGCCACGTTCATCGGAGCATGGATAATGCTTTACTCGGTTGGATATATGGAGCATGAGGAGGGACTTCCACGATACTTCTTCTTCATGACATTCTTCATAGGCGGCATGACGGGTCTCGTGATGGCTGACAACCTCCTCCAACTCTACATATTCTGGGAAATAGTTGGTATGTGCTCATACGCCCTCATAGGATTCTACTACTGGAAGCCCGAGGCCGCCCACGCAGGGATAAAGGCCTTCATAACCACGAGAATCGGGGACGCCTCCATGCTCATAGGAATAGTCCTTCTATACGCAAGCCTAGGAACCTTCAGGTATACCGAGATATCACGCCTACTAGCTGAGGGGCTTCACGGGGGAGGGATTGACCAGGGCTTCATGGCGATGAGCCTACTACTGCTATTCGGAGGCGCGGTGGGCAAGTCCGCCCAGATTCCCCTCCATGTATGGCTCCCCGATGCCATGGAAGGCCCCACACCCGTAAGCGCCCTAATACATGCAGCCACCATGGTTAAGGCCGGGATATACCTCGTCGCCAGGCTCATAATAACGGTGATACCCTTCGAGGAGTTCTCGCCTACGATGCTCTCACAATGGTATCTAACCGTGGCATACATAGGCGCCGTAACCTCGCTCTTCGCAGCAACGATGGGCCTGGTCATGACGGATATTAAGAGAGTGGTAGCCTACTCCACCATAAGCCAGCTCGGCCTCATGTTGGCCTCACTCGGGCTAGCGACAGAGCTGGGATGGTTTGCAAGCAGCTTCCATCTCCTCAACCACTCTATATTCAAGGCCCTTCTCTTCCTCGCCGCAGGGGCGGTTATGCATGCAGTCGGGACAACTGACATGGACAAGATGGGCGGATTGAAGAGTAAGATGCCGATAACATTTTACACATCCCTTATAGGTGCTTTGGCCCTAGCAGGTGTCCCACCATTCTCAGGGTTCTTCAGCAAAGACCTGATAATCAAGGCGTCCCTGAAGGCATTCCCAATCTACATGTTAATCACCTTGGCATCCATACTCACGTTCATCTACATCTTCAGGTGGATTTATAGGATATTCCTCGCCCCACCCTCATCCGAGGCCGTTGACCACGCCCACGACCCTCCACCAGTCATGACGATTCCCCTAATAGTCCTAGCGGCAGGCTCGGTAATCTCGGGTATAGTGCTAGAGCTAACCGAGGGCCTGGGGAAGTATCTCCACATGGAGGTCAAGGCGGGACTGGACCCAGCAGTCATAGGAACCTCGGCTATAATCCTAGGAGTAGGCGCAGCGGCAACATACCTAGTTTTCTTCGCAAGGGCCATCCCACCCGAAGCATTTAGAACCGGAGCCCTCCAACCCATCCACAGGCTCCTAGTCAACAGATACTACATAAACGCGGCATATTATCGGATAGTGGATGGTGTGGATGCTTTGTCGAGATATTTGAGGAGATATCTCGAGGACGGTGGAATCGACAGATTCAATTATCTGATTGCCGACGGCGTCAAGGGATTCGTAAATATTTTCAGGAATATCCAGACGGGTAGCAGCAACATTAACATGAGCGAGTTTATGCTGGGCTTAGCCCTGATAATCCTCATATTCCTCGCAATACTCTACGGAGGGATGGTCTAGCATGCCCCTCCTCCTAGTCTCGGTCTTCATACAGATGCTTGCCACGCCGCTGGTCTATCTCCTGACGAGGGCTCAGAGGAGGGTTGGAGAGATTATCGCTGCAGCTGTCTCCATAATACCCTTCTTAGTAGTCTTGTCGTTCTTCCCGATAGTATATAGTGGTGGGAGGGTATGGGAGAGTTATCCATGGATTAGCAGTCTTGGCCTTCATCTAAGCCTGCTCCTGGACGAGCTGAGCTACCCCTTCGCCCTCCTCATCTCCCTCATGGCATTCCTCTCAACCATATACTCGATGAAATACATGGAGCATGAGCATGGCTATGAGGCCTACATGGCTCTCCTAATGCTCTTCGGCTCAGGGATGATGGGCGTAATCCTCGTCCAGAACCTCTTCCTCTTCTACATATTCTGGGAACTCATGCTCATCCCAAGCTACTTCCTCATAGCCTACTGGGGGACGGGTAAGCCCAGGATAATCGGGTTCAAGTATTTCATCTTCACACATGCAGGTGCGCTGGCCATGCTGCTTGGAATAATCTGGATATTCACGATAACTGGTGCTTTGGAGTTCTCGGAGGTTGCTGAGGCCACGAGGGCTATGGGAGCATCATCCACCGCCGTTGTGATAGCCTCCCTACTCTTCGTTGGAGCGGCTGTAAAGATGGCTGTCTTCCCCTTCCATACATGGCTTCCAGACGCCCACGCAGAGGCACCTACCCCGATAAGCGTCCTCTTAAGCGGCGTCATGATTAAAACAGGTGTATACGCCTTAGCCAGGATAGTCATAGGCTTTCTTCCGCAGGCCTTCTCGGCAATCTCCTCAGGTGTCGCATTACTCGCGGTCGCCACCATGGTTTGGGGCGGGCTGATGGCCATGGTTCAGAGTGATGTTAAGCGTCTTCTAGCTTACAGTAGTGTAAGCCAGATGGGATACATCCTCTTCGGGCTCGTGGCGCTTGCACCCGTGGGTGTGGCGGGAAGCCTGTTCCACGTCCTGAACCATGGGTTTGCGAAGGGCATGCTTTTCATGGGTGCAGGCGTCCTAATTCATGAGCTAAATGAGAGGGACCTAGGGAAGCTTGGAGGACTTGCATCCCACATGCCAATAACGGCCATGGCCTTCCTGCTGGGAGGGCTCTCCATAGCTGGGACACCACCTCTAGGAGGGTTCGCAAGCGAGTGGATGATATTCTCGGGAGCCATGGAGTCGGGGATGCCGCTCTACACAGCCATAGCCATACTAGCCACGGCTATAACAGCGGGCTACTATCTCAGAATGATGAGGGCGATATTCTTCCTTAAGCCGAGGAGGAGCTTGGACGGCGTAGAGGACGCTCCACCGACTATGGCAGCGACAATATCGGTCCTACTCGCCCTAGTAGTAATACTCGGGTTCCTAAACTATCCGATAACATCGATAATCTCTAGAGCCGCCTCCTCCATCATCTAATGAGCTTGAACACGTCGAGCCAGGTTATCTCCTTGTCGTATCTTAGCCTCCTCTCACCCAGACCATAGATCTCTCTCCCAATCTCCTCGAAGAGTTCCGGCTCCGAGGCAGCGAACATCCCATCCCTAATCCACGCCACGGGCCTATCATCCCTCAGGAAGTAGAACTCCTTCCCAACCCTATGGACTATTAGGCCATGTATGTTGGCCAGCCTCATTATATGCCTCAGGTTTGAGGGGCTTAGCTCCAGCTTTAGGTCGGGGCTCCTCATACCCAGCATAGGTGGCTCGGAATCTACGAAGACGTTCACATGAAATCTTCCATCACTTAGCTCAGGCATCTTACCAGACACTAACTTCGCCGCCAGCCCCTCCCTCCCCTCCTCCTCCAATATCTTAAGAGCTCTGCGGAAGACCTCCGACAAGGCATCTGAGATAGCTTGTAGGCTCCTAATTAATCCTAAAGCCTTGCTAAAGGTGAGGTTTTTAAGGGTTGGTGTGGCAGGGGATCTATGTATGAGCGGTGGGGAGCCGATAATTGAGGATAGGAAGACCGGTGACCCTCTATGGATAGACCTTAGAGAGATAACCCTGAGGTATATCCTGCCGGTCTCCGGTGTCAAGAGGTTCTTTGAGGGTCTTAAGGAGGGCAGGCTTCTGGCAACACGCTGCAATAAATGTGGGGCAAGTTTCTTCCCGCCTCAACCGGACTGTCCAGAGTGCGGCTCAAGAGAGGTAGAATGGTTCGAGACATCGATGGAGGGGAGCCTGCTCTCATACACGGTAATCAACGTGAAGCCCGAGAGCTTCTCCAAGTATCCTGACTACGTGGTTGCGGTGGCCAGGCTTGATGACGGCGTGAACGTGATAGCGTGGATGAAGGATGCAGAGTTGAAGGCTCTTAGGAGGGGTATGAGGGTTAAGGTGGAGGTGGAGAGAAGGGAGGATGGCTCATACTCGTATTACCTCAAGCCCATAGAGTAGCCACCTAGCCCCTCTGGGTAGCCGAGACTATATGCAAGACATCCCTATCCTTCAGCCTATACCCTGCGGGAAGCCTCAGCCCAGTCCTGGCATCCACCGCATATAGAAGCCCCTTCGCAAGCTCGCTGTGAATCGTCTGGGCAAGGTCCTTAACCGTGGCTCCCTCCGGCATAAGATAGACGTGGGGTAGGACGTTCCCCTGCTTATCAGACAGTTTCTGAACATCATAAACAGGGTAGACAGCATTCATCTTCAGCAGTTTGAATATAGCCACGTTAATGGCGAACTGGACCCCCGTCTGCATGAACTCGTCAAGTATCCTATGCTCTATGAAGTCTAGGGCCCATCTCTGCTTCTCTGTCAGCTTACTCTCCTCTATTATCTCGAACTTCTCCTCTCCAGGAATGTATTTTATGAGCCCCCTTTGCTCAGCCCTCCTGAGTATTAGCTCTGCCTCGGCGCTGCAAGGCACTATTATCTTATCCGGCAGCTGCTCCCTAAGTTTCTTGAAGTTCTCCGGGGCTGTCTCCAAATCCATCTTGTTTGCTACTACTATAGTGGGTTTGGAGATCTCCCTCAGGGCTGAAGCGAACTTCTTGTCGTCTAGGGGTGTCCAGTTCTCGAAGTCTTTGTTCTCCAGCCTGCTTTCCTTTAGGGCTGCTTTAACGTGGTGTGCGAAGACTTTCACTCCCTTGAGGACTTCTTCCATGGCCTCGGGAAGCTCTATACCCCTCTTAATCTGCTTGATTATCTTCTCCTCGTTCTTATCAATCAGCTTGAGGAACCACATTACCAGTTCTTCTTCAATGTCGTAGTAGTCGGCTAGAGGGTCTCCTGTTCCTGGTTCGGTGAGCTTCCCTTCCTCGTCCACGCTTCCGCTAGCGTCCACTAGGTGTAGGAGGACATCCGACTGGGCTGCCACGCTTAGGAACTGGTTTCCCAGCCCCTTACCCGCCCATGCACCCTTAATGAGTCCCGGCAGGTCTATCAGCTCTATGGGTATGTGCCTCCATCCATTCACGCATTTTGAGTTTTGGGGATTGTCCTTGACGTTGAATTCCTTGCAGACGCATAGGGTTATGGCGTATCCTGTGCCGTAGTTGGGCTGCTTTGTTGTGAAGGGGTATGTGGAGACCTCGGCTGCACCCATAGTGGCCGCATTAAAGAACGTGGTCTTACCCGTGTTCGTCTTACCTATTATCCCGACCTTAACTATTGTCAAGGCCTGGAAC
>CAZHEC010000015.1:10626-13745 GCA_964531465.1 uncultured Nitrososphaeria archaeon
CCCTCACCTTAATTATCCTGCGGGTGGTCTTAAGCCTTAAGAGGGTCTTCACCTAATTTTGACGTATTGGTATGCCTCTGTCTCGGATGTGAAGGCGTATCTCACGTGCTGGAAGCTCTTTCTCAGCTCCTTAACCCTCTCCCTGACCTTTCCGGGGTTCTCACCCTTAACCACAACCCTGCTTATCAGCTCGGCTATCTCGACCATCTCTCCACGCCCCATGCCGAGCCTAGTTACCTCCTGGACACCTATCCTGATTCCGCTGGGAGTCCTATAATCTGTCTTGAGCCTGAAGTCCTTGGGTATGAGGTTCCTGTTCAGGATTATACCCGCCTCCTCCAGTCTCTTCTCAGCCTCATACCCATTCATATGCTCACTAACATCGGCTATAATCGTGTGGGACTCTGTGAAGCCCTTATGCTCGTAGAGAACCTTTATGCCCCTCTCGTAGAGAGCCTGAGCCAAGGCCTTAGCATTCTCGATTATCCTTGATGCGTATTCATGGTAGAATGCGAGGGCCTCTGCCAGGGCTATGGCTAAGCCTGCGACAGCGTGGAGATGATGGTTGGAGACGAGACCCGGAAACACTACGCGCTTAAGCTCCTCCTCATACATGGGCCATGATAGTATCATGCCGTGCTGGGGGCCTGCGAGGGTCTTGTGGGTGCTGAGAGTAACTATATCTGCTCCCTCCCTTAAGGGGTCTTGGAATTTCTTGCCAGCTATGAGGCCGGCTACGTGGGCTGCGTCATATACGACCTTTCCATCATAGTCCTCTGCGAGCTGCTTGACCTCCCTGACGGGATGGGGGAAGAGGAAGACGCTTGCACCTAACATGAAGAGTTTGGGCGCCCTGCCCTCACGTGAGAGCCTCTCAACCTTCTTCCTAGTCGCATCCACATCGATCTCATAGTCCTCTTCATTGAACTCGTATCTCTCCACCTCAAGCCCCCTAACTACCCCTGCAGTCCCACCCCACCTCATCTTCCCATGGCTTATGTGGCCTCCATGAGGTATGGCGAGGGCCATCATGGTGTCTCCAGGCTTGGCGAAGGCCGTGTAGGCAGCCATATTAGCTACTACGCCTGAGATTGGCCTGACATCCACGAACTCGGCCTCATAAACCTCCTTGCCCAGCTGAATCGCCAGGAGCTCCACCTCGTCTATATATCTACATCCTGCATAGAGTCTCTCTCCAGGCCATCCCTCAGCATACCTATTTCCGAAGTCTGAGGCCAGGGCCTCCCTGACTGCTGGACTAGGGACATTCTCGCTGGCCACCAGGGATATACTCTCCCTGAAGAGCCTGTGATGGCTCTCCAAAAGCTCCAAAACCTTGTTAAACTTCTGGCGAGCTAGCTCCAACCTCACCTCCACAAGAAGGTGGCAGACTCCGATAAAACCCTTTAACCAGGGACCCTATGCGAGAAACCCATAGATTATTAGGGTTGTGAGTAGGGTTATCTCGACTGCGAGGAGGACGGCGGCTTTGAGTAACTTAACCCTCACCCCAACACACCGATATACAGTGGATTTGAGACGGATTTAGCACTTGCTATTCTAGAGAAGCTCCGAGATACCCTGAGAATATCTCGAAAGAACTAGAACATGGTGGAACCTAGTCTCCAATCCTCTCGAATATCTGGTCAAGTATCCTGGCGGTAACACCCCAGATTATCCAGGCTGAGTATCTGTAGGCTGGATAGACCTGGTATTCGCCTGAAGGCTTCCTTACTATCTTCTCCGCGGGCTTGAGTCTTCCAAGTTTGGCCCAGAAGTATGTAGCAAGCTCGCTTCCAAGCCTTACCCTCGGCCTACCCAGGGACTCTGCTATGAAAGGTATTACCCTTAGGCTGGGCATGTTGGAGGGCCTGACCTCCTCTAAGGCTCCCAGCAGCCTGAGTTCCTCGAGCCTTATCCCGGTCTCCTCTAGTAGCTCCCTCCTAGCCGTCTCAACTAGGTCCCTATCACCCTCCTCCCACCTCCCCCCAGGCAGAGCCACCTGGCCTGACCAGGGATCCCGCCCCGTAATCATCCTAACCACGAAGAGTATCTCAGGCTCATCCTCAACATTAAGAACCGCCACAACCGCAGCCCTATCCCTCCCACCCTCCACGACATCCCCCACGACAGCCCTCAAACCCTTGAAAACAATCATCAACAACCCAAGAGACAGGCAGAAAATAACCATAATGGAGAGGGGTCAGCGATCGACGGTTTCATCATGCTTCTGGCAGCAGGGGTGCAGTCATCATTCCCTCTTTGTGGGCCGCACGCCGCATCCGTTTATTGTGTGTGGCTGGTTTTAATGGTTTAGTCTTTGGACTGCTGGTCTTCTTTTTCCTGGGGCTGGGCTTCTAGGACGGCCTTTAGGAGGGCTTTCTGGTCGAGTTCCACCCGTGTCCTCCACCCTATAGTCAAGATGTCGTCGTCTGTCTTGTTGATGTAGCCCCGCCTTATCGCCCTCTCAAGGTATGCCTCCGCCTTCCACCTCGGGAACTTGGTCTCCAAGACGTCTAGGACGTCCCTAAGGGGGGCCTTCCCACCCCTACTCGAGATAACCGAGAGAGCGGCGGCCAAGGCGGCAACCTCGTCTATCCTCCATCCGGCTGTTACCAGGTCTGACATGGTTAATGGGTGGGCGAGGGTTACGTAGAAGCGGGCTCTGTCCAGGTTTTCCTCACCTTCCTCCTCGAAGACCGTCTTAACCCTTAGGCCAAGTTGGTTGAGCCTGGAGTTCAGTATGTCAATTACTTTCATGTAGTTTTTGCCCAGCCTATGTTTGAGTTCCCATCCCCTTACACCCGGCCTTCTATGGCTTGAGAAGAGAAGCATGGCGGCGGCTATCATCAGCTTTCTGCTCATCCTCTCCTCACTGCTCATCTCTTTCAGCCTCCACCGATATGACCAAGCTTGTGGGAGACCTTCTCTCCGACTTCTCCTTGTTCGGGACCAACTTTATCTCGCCTTTTAGAGGGTTTCTCCTTATCTCGGCGTATCCCTCGGTGATTAAGAAACTCGTAATGTATGCCCTCTCGAATGTCTCTTCGAAGTCTCCGCCCTTAACGAATTCCCAGTAATCCACTTCTCCATCCTCGCCAACTCTCTCAAGAAGCTCC
>CAZHEC010000016.1:0-13163 GCA_964531465.1 uncultured Nitrososphaeria archaeon
CTCGGGGAGCATTCGATGCAGTCTCCGGCATTAGCCTATCAACCTCCTCTGCAAGCTTCTTCGAGGTGGTTAGCAGGCCTACCATCGTGTCAGGGCTATGCTCCGCCTGGGACATAAGCTCCCTAACTATCTCGCCGGGTCTCTGCTCTCCATCCGCTATTACGAGGAGCTCTGTGGGGCCTGCTGGGAAATCTATGGAGACATCCCTGGATACGAGGAGCTTGGCTGCAGCCACATAGCCTCCTCCAGGGCCAACTATCTTGTCCACGGGGCTTATACTCTCGGTCCCGTAGGCCATGGCCGCTATCGCCTGGGCTCCCCCAACCATGTAGAGCTCATCAACTCCCGATATGTATGCTGCGGCTAGTGTTGCATCGTCTACTGGAGGCGGGGTGAATGCGGCCACCCTGCTTACCCCTGCCACCTTGGCTGGAACAGTCGCCATCAGCATGGTTGATGGATATCTTGCTAGTCCGCCTGGTATGTAGCATCCGACTGAGTTGAGGGGTCTGGGGGTTAGGGTTACTCTAAACCCGTCTGGGGTTCTCTCGCTGAATCTTAATCTCCTGAGGAGTCTCAGCTCAACCCATCTAATCCTTCTTGCTAGGCGCTTAAGCACTGTGGAGTAGGGAAACCTCTCATAGGCTTTTCTCATCTTATCTTTATCCACTAGGAAGCTCTCAAGCTCTACTCTGTCAAATTTTTTTGTCAGCTCTCTTAGAGCCTTGTCTCCCCCACTCTTAACCTGCTCCACTATCTTCTGAGCGGACTCCATGTATCTCTCGAAGGCGGGCTTTATCCTTAGTTCCTCCAGCTGGTCAAGACTTATAATTCTACTCATCTTCAGGCACTTGAGGTAAATTAATCGAGGATTTGAGTGTTTCCTTAGGCTGCCTTAACAGTAATCTTCCTAACCTGCTCTATCTGTCGGTAGAGTTCGCCGAGTATTGACTGATAATCCAGCTCGCCTTTCTCAATCCTGTCCATTATCTCCTCTAATTCTCTTGTAACTTTTTCCGAGACGAATTCCCCGAAGTTCTCCTTAAGATACTCGTAGATGGTCTTCCCCTTCCTTGTGGCTATCAGCTTGCCGTTTCTCTCGAACACGTATCCCCTATTGAAGAGTGTCTGGATTATCTTGCTGTATGTGCTGGGTCTGCCTATACCCCTCTCCCTCATCAGGGCTATTATGTCTCCCTCATTGTAGAGCCATGCTGCTGGAACCTTCCTAGCTTCCATGCTCTTTATAGTGTATTCTCCCTCGGAGACTCTCGGGGACGCTGATATGACTGCAAAGACCTTGTTGAACCCTGACTCCAGCACCTCCACAGTCCTCTCAAGCTCCTTAGCAAGCCCATCAACGATAATCCTAAACCTCTGGACGCTTACTCTTGCCGCAGGGAGCTGGCTAGCTATAAATCTCCTGAAAATCATGTCATAGAGCCTTAGATGCTTTTCGGTCAGCTTTATAGGAAAGCTAATCAGCCCCATCTGGATAAACTGTATCAGGTCTCTCTTATCAATGGGTTTGACAGGGCGGATGCATTCATGTGCACCCTCTTTCCTGTAGGTTCTAGGCGTAAATTCTCCTATCCCGCTCTTCTCGATATATTCTCTGGCAACGTTTAGACCTGTTGTCGAGACTGTTGTGGCGTCAGTTCTATGGTATGTTATCAGCCCGCTCTCGAATAGGTCTTGGGCTAACTGCATGGTGAGTGCTACGGGGTATTTGAGGTAGATTGCTGCATCCCTTAGTAGTGAGTCTGTTGTATAGGGTGGCGGGGGCGGGGTCTCCCTAACCTCCTCCCTCAACTCGGTTATCCTCGCTTTAGCTTCGCCTTTCTCATACTTCCTCATAAACTCCTCCACGTTCTCAGGGTTCTCATACATGGTCTCCACACCATTCTCTAACACTACCCTGAGGACGACCTTCCTCTTACGTGCCTCAAGGGTTCTCTCCACAACCCATCCTAGGACAGGTGTTTGAACCCTCCCTGCAGAAAGATACCTCGACCTAAACCGCTCCCATAGCTTCCTACTCAGCTCGAATCCAAGCCATCTATCCTCTATTCTCCTCACAAGCTGGGCCTCCACAAGCGGATATGATATCTCCCTCTTATTCTCAAGAGCTTGGCGGAGCGCTTTCCGGGTTACTTCATGGAACTCGAGGCGATGTATCCTCGGGTTGTAGGGTTTTAGTGCGGCTGTCAGGTCGTAGGCTATCTTCTCTCCCTCAGCGTCAGGGTCTGTTGCAACATACACCTCATTGACTTCTAGGGCTATTCTCCTCAAAGCCTCTATTATCTCAAGCTTGTTGAGATAGTCCTTTGAGCCGCAGTTGGGGCATGTATCACCTTCAACGAACTGCTCTCCGCACCTAGAACATCTCTTTATGGGGCCGAACACGGGTATGAATCTCCCATCCTTAATTAAGACGCCGTGTATTCCTGGAGTTATCTCTAGATCTGTTACGTGTCCCATCGTTGCTGTTATCTGGAGGATTAGGTTCCCGGTGCTGGCCTCATATACTGTTAGGCCTTTGACGCTTCTTCTGTATGGTTTGCCGAAGAATCTTGCTATGGTTTTGGCCTTGGTGGGGGATTCAACTATCATTAAAGCCATCCGGACAAGGTCTTTGAGGGGGATTCTCAGCACGCCCTCCCTAATCTCCCTTATCATTTTCCTATCCCTATCAACCCTCTCAAACTCCTTCTCAGCCTCCTCAGGCCTATATTCAGCCCACTCGAATTCCTCTAGGACGACCTTGAGCCTTCTAGTAAGCGTCCTGAAAGTCTTCTCATCGTCCTTAACTAGTATGCTTACCCCACGTGAGACCCCCGCCGCATAGAGTCTTGAGGTTCTGCCGGCTGCCTGTAGATAGCCGGAAACATCAGGGATTATTAGTGAGAAACCTTCATCGATAACTCTTATCGCTAGATCGGACTCCGACGCTATCTTTTCGACGAACTCCCTCGTAAGTATCTTTGAGAGGAATCTCCTAACCTGCTCCACCAAGTCTTGAACATATCCTTCATAGCCCTTCAACCTTTTCCCGACTGCAAATGCCTCGCCGATCTTCTCGACTAAGCTCTTAGATGCTGGGACGATCTTCCTTAGTCTTTGGATGAGCTTTAGGGCTTCGGCCCTATTGTTCTCTGGGATTACTTCAAGTATGTTTGTTAAGAACATGAAGAGTTTATTGGGGTTAAATTCGTCTTTTGAGATTTTAATCTCTCTGCGTGGCACTCCGACGAAGATGGTGTATCTGACGGTTTCGGGCAGGTCTATTCCCCTGGCCAGGGGGCTTCTACTGCCGGCCACTCCCACCAATACATCATATTCTCCCTCAACGAATCTCTGTAGTATGTCCTCCTCCATTTTCTCGTAAAGGTATGCATTTATCCCAGCTTCCCTGAGCTTCTCGGCTATTTTTCCGGCCATCTCTCTGCCGCCTACCATGGGTGCGAATACCAGCCCTCCTCTTCCATGTTTCTTGACAAGCTTAACCGCCTCCTCAATAAGTTCATCACGAGGCTCAAGATAGAAATCGACTATGTTTCTCACGAACTCGATGCGGCTTCCGATCTCGAATCCCAGGAGTTCTGAGAATATGAGTATGCGTTTGGTTGTCTTTGTCTTTATGGTTGCTCCCGCTACTACTAGTCTTCCATGCCTTCTGCTTCTCAGCCTCTCAATCTCCCTAGTGAGCCTGTTATATTCCTTCTCGAGGTTTTTATCACCTGTTGCTGCAAGCCTCTTCCTAACCTCCACAAGCCGTAAAACCTTCTCAACTACGTCAGGCTCAAATCCCAGGAGAACCATCACCCTATCTATGTTCTTAGGGCTTTTCAGGAATGAATCTACATCATCAACAAAGATGTTGTCGAACCTTATGTTCTCTAGATGGTCCATCCTATCAACCATGAACCTGTCCGTGGTTATCAGGAGCTTGAATTTCCCCGACTTAATCTTCTCGAGGGCTTCCTCCTTCTCCTTCTTATTCATCCCTGCATGATAATATACAATCTCGGTCTTCTTCACGCCTATTCTATTAGAGAATTTAGAAACCCTTTCTGCAACCTGCTCAACAAGCATGCTGCTTGGAAGCATGAGGTAGCATCTACGCCTCCTATACTTGACGAGGTAGAGGCAGGCCATAATGCAGAATACGGTCTTACCCACGCCTGTGGGTGCAACTATCGCGAAGTTCTCGTCCATTATGACCCTCTTTGCCCAGACTTCTTGGAGGGACCAGGGAGGATGGCCGACAGCAGCCTCGAAATCCCTCCTGAATACCTCATACTCCCTCAGTAGGTCGCTTACCATTCTGTATGCCCTAAGCTTTCCCTCCTCGTCCAAGAGTCTAGCCAACTCGTGGGGGGTGGATGATGGTGGGAAGTCTCTTAGGCAGCTTCTACAGACACCTCCGGAGAGGAGCCTGTCATCCTCTATGGGTCCCCCACAGTTGGGGCAGAGGCCATCCATCACGGTCCTCGCAATCATTCCCCTCATCAAAGGTCATACTCGCACAAAACCATTATCTGTGAGGAAGACTTATAACCCGTCTCTCACAAGTTTTAGGCATGCCCACAGCATTCGTCTTAATAAATACTGAGATAGGCTCTGAGGAGGAGATACTGAACGAACTCAAGAAGATACCCAACGTTAAGGAGGCATACGTGGTCTACGGCGTCTACGATATAGTGGCCAAGGTTGAGGCAGATAGTATGGATAAGCTCAAGGAGGTAATCTCCTGGAGGATAGCGTCCCGCTAGGTCGGGGCGCCCTCACACGGAGGTTAGATAAGGTTAGAAGCACCTTGACGATGCTTGTGGTCTCCTCGTAGTCTCGCCTAGGATTAGGGGCCTCGATAGATGCCTCCTGGCAGATGGTGGGACCTCATAGACCCCTGGCCTGAGGCCACGTTCAATCCTCCTCAACTCGATAGCCTCTACATCTTTTCTTAGCCTGCATCTCCTACACCTATATCCCTGGAAGCTTCCGAGGCTCTTCATCCTGACTCCGCAGTTAGGGCAGATGGGGGGTCTCCCCACATAGATATCCGCAATCCTCCTGACATGAATCCTCTCCACATTCAGGGTCAGGCCCTGAGGCTTAAGCTTAACAGACCCATAGACGGTTATCTCGTCTCCCGGCATAAGCTTGGAGGCCACGTGCCTCAGGCTTCTCGTTGGCTCATAGACTGCGCATGTCAGGTCTCCCGTGCCGTCGCTTATCCTGAAGAAGAGGTGGCCCCCGGCCTCATATCTCGGTCTCTCAACCACCACTCCATCGACCATGGCTGACACACCATCCCTCAGCATGCTAATCTTCATGGGAAGTATGTGGACATCGGTTCCCTGATTAGTCTCGAATACTGTTATCATGGCTATGGGTTCCTTAACTTTAACCATCGTAAACGCCTTCATCACGGCCCCCGGTGAGACCCCCCTAATCCCGAATAGGACTGGGCAAGGTGTGTGGGGCGTAATCCTAACCTCTCCTGCTTCATAATCTACATTATCAAATGTTAGGGAGCGTGTAGCCTCGTCCATCCTATATACGGATTCCTCGTCTATTTGCCTCACGGTTCCCCAATACTCGGGTCTTCTATGAGCGATGAGCTCATATGTCTTGTATGTTAGGTCTGCTCCTATAGCCGCCAAGGCTCCTATCACGCCCCTCCCCTTCTTCCATCTCAGGACCTTTGCCCCAACCTTCTCAGCGACCCTGAATCCCTCATCTAGAGGGATAACCTCGTGAAGGGCCTTCCAGTAAAACCTCTTAACAACCTCGCCTGGCTCGCCTTCGAGTAATACGGCGGCTGGCTCCGTCCCCTCTGCGTCAAGCCCCGCAAGCTCCTCCACCGCCCCGCCCACAACGTCCATGACCACCCTAATGCTCCCACCAGCCACCCTAAAGGCCACGGCAGCGTTCCCACGCGTCTTGAATGGGCAGTTAGGGTTCAGCCTGATAAGTCTCGGGAACCCTATTAGCTTGAAACCAAGCCTAGATAGCCTACGGATTATGACTGCTCCAACATAGGTGGTGCAGCCTCCTCCACCCCAATCCGTATCGTCGATACCAATCCAAAGAACCACTGCCAGACATCAAGCATGCAGCCAACCTTATAAAACCAGCTCTCAAAAATTTAATAAAACCCCCGTAAATCTCACAACTACGGAGGGAAGCGGGGTAGGGTAGCCAGGTGAACCCGCCGGGCTCATAACCCGGAGAACGGTGGTTCAAATCCACCCCCCGCTATTATTCTTTTGATGGTTAATGGTTGTTATCTTGTTTGCGAGGTTTTTGTCGGCGGCGACGAGGCTGTCTCCTGCTCGTCTTCTGAATCGATGTTAAATGATTCTGTAAGGGTGCTCAGCACCGCACCATTCTTCATCTGGTTTCAGCCCGGGTCTTACTCATCATCGATTGATTTTCCGTCGGTTCGGGTATTAAGTCTATCCACCAGAACCCGTCTCGCTGGACTTTTCTACCCAGCCTATATTCTATGCCCTTCTTATAGTATGGGGCCTGGTAGACGAATGTATGGAATTCGCCGTTCTCTCCGCATGGATCCACGTTATCTGGGAGATTCTCGATGAATTCTAGGCTGTATTGTTTACCTAGGTCTTCAGGGCTGAGCCGCCTTGGATCTATGCATGTTATAATTGCCTTGAACCCCAGTTGGAGGAATTCTCGGCTGAGTTTCCACGTATCTTCTCCCCAGAGAGGGAACATGCCATTCATTCCGACCTCCTTAAGGTTCTCCTCCCTAAACCTTCTAACATCCTCCAGGAATATATCTCCGAAGACTATCGCCTCTACACCCTTCTCTATAAGATCTCTCATCTTCTTAGACATAATCCTCCGGTACAGCTCGTCCGGGCATCTTGGCGGGATAACTATCTCCTCAAGAGGTATTCCCATAGAGTCTGCCTGCATCTTAATCAACTCCTTCCGAACGCCATGCATAGTTACCCTACTATATGGTTTTGTTATTGTGGTGAGTAATGCATGGACTTCGTGTTTCCCCATTATTCTATGGAGTGCTAAGGCTGAGTCCTTCCCGCCGCTCCACGCCACAGCAACCTTCATGACTACTTCCCTATCTTCTCAGGAGCTTATCTATCTTCTCAGCCATCTCTAGGTCTTGCTGCGTGATCTTTCCCTCACTATGTGTTGTTAGCTTAACCTTAACCTTATTCCATGATAAGGAGATGTCTGGGTGATGGTTCATCTTCTCTGCTAACATAGCAACTCTTACTAGAAACGCCACAGCTTCGTTGAAATCCCTGAACTCGAATGTCTTGACAAGCCACTCGTTTTTCCTCTTCCAACCCTCTGCCATGATAACCAAGCGAATACTAGAGTATGTAATATTGTGGGCATTTTTGCGTTTTCTTGTATCTAGGAAAGCCTTAAGTATGCTTCCTTCTCGATAGACGGATATGTGTCATATCCATGTCGAGTCCGAGGATTCGAGGGAAAAGGAGAAGATTAAGAAGCTGATTATGCTGAAGAACTCTGAAAGACGGGAGATAGAGGTTAAGGCTTAGCGGCGTAGCAGGGCCACAACCTCCACCAAGGGCGTCTGGGGAAACTGGTCAATCACCGCAACCTCCTCAATTTTATATCCAAGCTGCCTAACATCACGCTCCAATGAATTAGGATTACATGAGACATATACTATTCTCTTCGGCCTGGCTTTCCTGAGCTTCTTGACAAGCTTGTAGCTGAGACCCGGCCTAGGTGGATCTAGAACTATTATCCCATACTTATGGGACACTCTCTCAGCTCTCTCATGCTTTAGCTCCACGTTCTGGACACTATTCTCTTTAAGATTCAGCCTCGCTACCTTTTCGGCGTAGGAGTCGCTCTCAACTGCGATAACCTTAGACGCCTTCCTTGACAGGGGTATGGTGAACGTTCCTATACCGGAGTATAATTCAAGTATTTCTCTGCCCTCAGGCTCGGATAATCTGATTACTTCCTCTATGAGGTTTGTTAGCGTGTAGGAGTTAGGTTGGAAGAAAGTGTTGGGGTGGATATTATATGTGAATTTGTCTATTCTTTCCCGTATCGTCTCCTCTCCAGATATTATGTATAGTTTTCCTGCCTTTGCATCATCTCTTACTCCATCATTAACTCCAAGTATTAAGCTTGAAATCTTTACATCTTCATCCCTCAGCATATCCAGGAAATCGCCTAATCCCTCAAAATACCTGTATGATACAACGAATATCATCCTCTCCTCGGTGAACTTTCCCTCTATTATGCTCAGAAACCTTACCACCCCCCTTCTCTCCCTCCTATCCCAGCCCTCCAGCCCCCTCCTCCTCATGAATTCCCTGAAAAGACCTCTTATGGTGTCTGACTCCGGCGAGAGGAGAAGGCACTCTGACAAATCTATGGTCTCCCACCACTTACCCCGCACATTTAAGCCTATTTTAGGGCCTGGAGCAACCACGTAGTCCATTCTATTTCGGTAATAATGTGGCTTGGGTGAGGGATGAACCCTCTCGACCTTCACCCCCAGCAGCTCCTCAACGTACTCGACCTTCTCCTTGAGCTGTTCATCATACGGCTTATCCAGATATAGGCATCCACCACATATGCCGAAATGCCTACAAATTCTCACACTCATCTAATTGCAGGATTCAGCATTACTTCTCAGGCTAATAAGCTTTAACAATTTTTAGAAAACATTTTACACCTGTATTTAAGATGCCTTGCTGATGCCTAAAGCGGTGATGAAGAGATTCACAGAATTTATTTCAAGTAGGTTTGTTGCCTCCTCCATTCTACTTCAACTTGCCTTGACGCCCTTCTTTGCCCATGGATATGATTTTAGGGTTAGTTACGTTGCGGGGAGAAATGTTGCGGCTGGGCTCTCACCGTATCTTGGAGGGAGTTTAGATGGATATTTGTCTGCTGGATATGGTGGGGAGGTTCAGGGGATAGGCGAGACTCCTCTCTGGCCACTATACCTCGGACTCGCCTACATGGTGTCAAGTGGAGATGTAATAATATTTAATGTTCTGAGCAAAGCTCCAATATTGCTGGCTAACATTTGGCTGGCATACATTTTCTATGCTAGGGGGTTCAGAGGCTGGAAGTTCTTCCTAGTGAATCCTTTCCTCCTCTCAGTGTCTGTTTTATGGGGAAAACCTGATAACGTTGCTGCTCTGCTGATAGTCTTGGCCTTGATAAGAATCGAGTCCAAGCTTGCTCCATTAATCTTATCACTATCCATGAATTTTAAGCCGCTTGCTGTCCCTGTAGCTGCTTCTCTTCCCTCATACATCACATCTAAGAAGGCTATGATGAAAATATTCACGGTAATAATTATAGCATCACTCGCCATCTTCCTGATACCCTTCATCCTTATGAGGTGGCCGCTGACAACAGTCGTTTTCGGGCTACCTAACTGGCTTAAACCAGTCGGCGGCATATCCCTCTTCAGTATATTTGAGCTGATTTTCAATTCCTTAACCCTACCAAACGAGCTTGGATGGCTGGGTTTCCTCCCCATTCTTTCGCTACTCTTCTCGATAATCTATTTTCTTGTAAGGCCTTGGGGACCTGGTAATGCCGTAAAGGCAAGCCTCTTTACCTCCCTCTTATTCTTCTCATTCCGTCCATGGGTATCTGAGCAGAATCTAATTCTTATACTCACGTTATTATTGATGGTTGGAGGCGAGGTTAGGGCAAGGTTATGGGGAACATTAATGACCTTAATGCTTCTAAACTATTCCCTTCCACAACAACTCTACTTAATATGGCCGGGAGTAATAGAATATCTGAGGGGGCTGGACGCTATGATTAGGCCATGGAGGCTGTTGTCAAAATTTCTCGTCTCCATAATTCTCTGGGCTCTACTATGGATAAGCTTCCTGAGGTGCGTCAAACATGAATAAGATTGTTCCATATTCCTTGGCATTAGTCCATCTCGGCTGGGCAATATCCCTAATAATTGACGCACAACGTTATCTCGGAAGACTCATCTATCCCCCGTTCTTCGCAATACTTCATATGATTGTAGTTTTGATGATTGTTGTGAGGAGATTGGTTGGCGGTATTCTGAGTGCGTTAATGATGGCGTATTATTGGTTTGTCGTTAAGCCTCTTGAACCCATAGCCGAGCCTCAGAGCGTCGGAATCTTTTTCCTATCCTTGTCCCTGCTGGCTCCCTTAATGGGTAAATGGATGCGCTTTGAAAACCTACTATTACTTTGCTTGAGGTTTGGTGTAGCTTATCCATATCTTGAGTGGGGTCTTGACGCATTCCGAAATCCCTTACACTTCTATGCATACCTACTCCAGAATCCTTTTACAAGGTTCTTGGCTGAACTAAACCTAATAAAAGAGACCGTCCTCATACTAGGATTCACCGAACTTCTCATATCCACTATTATGCTCCTCGGTTTATCCATTAAACAGTTCTCAGCACTATCAATCGCAGTCTTGGTAACCTTCATGGTGGTGGCTGGATACCCACTCGCCCTTCCCCAGAACATCGCCTTAGCAGCTGCATCCATAGTCTTAGCCAAGATGGGAGGCGGAGAATACGTTATTCGATCTGTACCAAAATTATTAAGAGTATTAGTGCGATGAGAAAGTGGAGTCCTGTGAAGGAAAGTTCGCCCATTAAGTCTAATGTGAAGAAACCGAGTCTGTATAATGCGAGGAGGGTGCCTAATCCTAGTTGGATGGAGAAGAGTGTGAAGGGGGTCATTAGGACTGGCTTCCCTCTCTGCGACCTATAGTATTGGTAAAGCTTGTAGATTATTACCCCATAGGCTATCAACGCTATCGTCAGGTGGGTTATCAGGAGCGTTAGTGCAGACGGCTCTCTATATGCATAGAATCTTGACGTTGCACCGCCCACAAGTATGGCTATCAGTGTCAGGATTGATACTATGCCTATTCTTCCCCTTACCGCCTCCAACCCTATACTTATCCTCCCTTCATAAGCCTTATTCCAGCGTAAATCGTCGTCAAAGTCACTATAAGCCCTAGAGGATTATGAACATATAGACCCATCATTCCAACAGTGTTGAGATCAACCATTATCAGTTGGTAGATTGCTAGTAGTATGATTAATCCTATTATTCCTTGGATTACCAGTAATATTAGTGGGATGGCTACTATTCTACCCGACCCCATGCCGGCTGCACGGAACAGTAGGGTAACCAGGATTATGAAGAATACTATCGCTATTACTGTATGTATTGGTAGGATTTGGAGCGCCGTGTTTAAGTCATTGATTACTCTGACTGTGTAGAATAGGTAGAGTCCTCCAAGCCATTGTAGAATTGAGAGAATTACTGCTAATCCTGCATGTAGTTTAATGCCAGACATCTTCTAGAGTGTTTTGAGTTTATCTGATATAAGTTTTATCCAATTATCCGTTTTTGATTACTGCATCCTCCTGAATTTATGCTCTGTGTAGATTTCCCAGGGCTTTAGTAAAGCGTAGAGTGGCCCGAGCCTTTTCCTAAGCTTTGCACGGGTCTTAGCGATCCACATGCCGTATCTCAGTTTCTCTATTGTAAAGTCGTGTTTAAAGAGTAGTTTATGGTCGTATCCATGCATAGGTTTCTCCCACTCCTCACTGATCATCCTATCCTTCACCTTCTCATATAGACCTGTCCCGGGAAGCGGGTATGGAATCGTCATGGAGAAGTAGTCGAGGGGTAGGCTGGAAGCAAACCTAATCGTGTTAAGCATGGTTTCATCCGTCTCGCCGGGATATCCCAGGATAAAGAATGCTCCAACCCTTATCCCAGCCTTAACGGCAATCTCCACAGCCCTCCTAGACTGCTCCACAGTTATGCGCTTATTCATTAATTTAAGGACCCTGTTGTCGCCTGACTCCAACCCGAATATGATCTTATGGCATCCAGCCTCCTTCATAGCTTTAGCCAGATCCCAATCCATCAGATCCACGCGAGCTAAACACTCCCATAAAGTCTTTAGACCACGTCTCTTAATCTCCTCACATATTCTAAGCACATGCTTCTTGTTTGCTATGAAGAGCTCGTCGGCGAACCATATCCTCTCGTATCCGAATCTGTAGACTATCTCCTCCATCTCGTCTACAATGTTCTCCGGGCTTCTCACCCTATACACCCTCCCATAGTCAGGACGCCAGCAGAAATCGCAGCAGAATGGGCATCCACGTGAGGCTATCATGGAGGTTATAGTATATCCATAGTTTCTCCTGTAATATTCCTTGTATGCTTTATTATTGTAGAGGTCTCTCGCTGGGAATGGAAGCTTATCCAAGTTCTTTATGAGAGGCCTTTTCCCCGTGAATATTGGGCCCCCGCCATTAGCTACTTTAGCTACGGGAAGTATCTCTAATGCTCTTCCAGTAATGTGTATGCCCTTGACCTCATCTATCCTCATATCTCCGTCGAGAGACCTCATGATTTCCAGCATAGTTTCCTCACCTTCGCCCTGAACAACCACGTCGAATACGCCCAGGAATTTCTGAGGATACGCGGAAGGCATCGGCCCGCCTGCAACTAGGAGCTCGCAACATCCTCTTAGTTCTCTTCCAAATCTCAGGGCAGGCTTCACCATGGAAAGCATGCTATATACACCAACTACACGAGGTTTGGCGGCCTTTGCTTCATGTAGGGCCTCTTCCCACGACATAAAAGTGCAGTCGATTATCTTAACGCTGTAGCCATTATCCCTGAGATATGAAGCGATATAGCCTATGCCTAGGGGAGGAAACTTGAATATCTTGGAACGTCCATCATCAAAGTATGGAAATATTAGGACAACGTCAGTCAAGCCTCTCAAACTCCACATGGTAGCTAAACCTTCTAACACTAGGTATAAGACTGAATCCAGCCCAATCAAGCCTCCTTCCCAAGACCTCTCTCCCAGCGAATAATCTACAATATGGAGGCTTCTCAATTCTTATCATGAGCCTGAGCTTCGGTGAAATGAGGGCTGCTTCTTCACCCCTTATCTCAACCCATGGCGGTATATCATCAATCTCTTCATCCTCTATAATCAATTTTGTAAATAGTTTTCCTGAGAGTTCATTGGCGATTAGATATTTGCTGCATCTCAGACGTGATGCATCAACATTCACATTAATGTGGTTATAGCCTGCCTCATACCTTATATCAACATGTCCCTTG
>CAZHEC010000017.1:0-12657 GCA_964531465.1 uncultured Nitrososphaeria archaeon
GAGGAAACTAGCTGAGATAATCGAGGCATCAGACGTAGTCCTAGTAGCTAGAGGAGATCTGGGAATGCATTTTCCCCTGCAGGAAGTTCCAAGACTTCAGGAGAGAATAATATCAGAGAGTCTGAGAAGAGGAAAGCCCGTCATAGTGGCGACCCAAATTCTCGGTTCAATGATAGAGAATCCTGTGCCTACCCGAAGCGAGATAGTAGACGTTGTTACGGCCATTAGGGAGGGCGTTGACGCATTGATGCTGACGGGTGAGACAGCCGCAGGGAGATATCCGCTGGAGACGATTAGATGGCTCAAACGGATACTCGAGACCTATGAACCGTCAATCCGCCCGCCTAAGACCACGTTGCCCGACAACCCTGAGATAGGAGATAGATTCGCATATGGAGTATCATCTCTAGCTGAGTCATTAAACGCCCTCATAGCTGTCTACACAAAGTCTGGGAGAACGGCCCTGAGGATGGCAAGGTTCAGGCCTGGAACCACAATCTATGTTGCATCACCATCCATAGAAGTCCTAAGAAGACTCTCGATAATATGGGGCGTCGAGCCGATACTGGTGAGTTCAAGGGAATATAATCAGGGCCTTGATGAACTACAGGAGAAGGTTATAGAGAGTGTCAGCGAAGGGAAGATAATAGTCTTAACCTATGGGTTGAGGGAAGAGCCATTACACATGGTGAGGGTGATACAGGTTAGACGTTCATAAGGCTAGCTCGGGCTTCACGGCCCTAATCAGGGGCAGGACTTTCAGGAAGACCTTCCTAGTGGCTTCCAAGTCATCCTTACAATGAGACCTTATCCTTGATGCCGCCCTTCTACGTCCTCTCAGAGCCTCCTGATACAGTGAGGGAACGTCAACACCCTCCACCGAAGCATCCTTCACAATACCAAGAAATCTCGCCACATGATACAAATCCGTCCTAGAGAGTTTTAGATGATTCCTTACAAACATCGCCAAATCGAGGTGAACAGGCTTCATAAGCCCATCCAGATTAACCTTAAGCTTTAAGGCTCTTGAACATAGGAATGGGTAATCGAACCGTTCACCATTCCATGTAACGAGTATATGGTATGATGAGAGTGTGTTGAAGACTTTTCTTAGGATTTCACGCTCCTTTCTAGGCTCATCGACATAGAACCACCTAAACCTGCCTTCTAAATCCATCAAGCCTACACCCACGGTAACTCCAACGTCAGCCTCTAGACCCGAGGCCTCAACATCTAAGAAACAGACCCTTGGAACACGCCTAACCATACAACACAAGCAGCCTAATTGGGATAAAAACTAAACATTACATTTTTGCAACATGCTTAAATAAGGTTTTAACTTTTTGCAAATATCGTAACATGTCCTAAGGATTTATTTAAATCCCAATATACCTTGCTATGTGCTAGTCTTTCATGAGACTAGGAAATCGTGAAAAATTTGACGATGGTTTAAGCACCGTTATAGGTGCAGCCATACTCACAGTAGTTACAGTGGTTTTGGGAGTCCTGCTATTTGGCATAGCTATGGGATAGTTATCGGCCACTTCAAACGAGAGCACCTCAGAGGTTAGCCAAGAGGTCCTTAAGATACAGTCCTACCAAATGCTCTCAATAGAATACATTAACTATACTGTGGAAACCCATCTAGTAAATGTTAGGAACCTGGCAAAGATACCGCTCACAATAACTAGGATAGAGTTATGGAGGGAAAGCGGCCTAGTAGACTCCTTCCCAAACCCTGGATACGGTAACATAACAAAACTCCAAAGGGGAGAGTCCACAACACTTGAAATACCATACTGCATGGACTGCACACTCGGGGAGAATCTTCTTCTAAGAATCTGGTATATTGCCTCACCCCTATACAAGGATAATATAGTTGAAGCCATAGATGAGATGACATTTATCGAGACAAGTTTCATAAACAATGTAGGTACAGTGGTATCAGAGTGTCCGCTTCCAGGCACATACCTAGTAGTGGACGTTATGGACCCTATCACGTTAGTCGACAGCGGAGAAATACTTCCCGAACCTTTCAACGTCGTATATATCAGGTCTCCATTAACAAACATGCTTGGAGTAGCAAGCTTTCAAGTAATTGTAGAGGGATCTAATGGGGTGGGTGTTGGATATGCTTCCTATGATATACCATCAAATAACCTGATAAGGATTCAAGGAAACTATGAGGGAATTCGAGGACCATTCAACATAACGGTTAGTAGTCATGGATACGAGGTTCTGCCCCACGAATGGAACCTAGATCACCTAGATGAGGGAGTGCATGTATCGGGTGTGAGGATACTCTGGAGTGGAGCGGACAAACTAGTTAGACACATAGAGGTGCAGTTAGGCTTCGCCCACCCAGGAACTTACCGGGTATCAATAGAGCTTCTAGATTGTAATAAAAACCTAATCGGATACGGAGAGAAATATACTAGCCTCCCCTCAGATGTATCTGGGGAAGCATCAATCATAGAGATAATCGGGCTCGAGAATCCTGTTGAGATAGAACAAATATATTATGTTAGGGTGAAGGTGCATGGCTAGTAAATCACCTGGAATAGTATCCATAGCAACAATCACAATAATACTCTCAATAGTAATCGGAGTAGGCATATTCTTCATGTTATACATGGGCGGCATGAGCAACATAATAAGAGCAAGCGAGCAAAAGCAGATAAACGAGAGAATACTTATGCTTAGAAGCATACTATCAGCAGATTATGCGTATTATCCAAGCGGTAAAGTTATGTTAAGAAATATTGGAAAAGAAGACTTAACCGTCTTTAGGGTTATAACATATCTAAATGGCTCACTAATATGGGACTCAGGAATAAGGAATATAGTGGAGCTAAAGAAGGGGGAATCAAAACTAATCAGCTTCCAATGTCCTGGATGCAGGAGAAATGACCCAATATTATTAGCAGTTCACTATGTTCCCTCCATACTTATTCAAGGGCCAGAGCAGATAAAACCATTAGACGAGATAGAGGTCTATAAGGTTCTTTCAATAAGTGTTCAGCCCCCTCAGGAAGGAGCATTATCTATATTTTGCCCAACACCATCCCTGTGGACAATAATCGACATGGTTGACCCCGTTGAGGGAGACAACCTTCAAACACTCACAGACCACGTTAGGATTCTTCCCTCAGACGCCGCGGAAGAAGATATGATAACTATACAACTAGATGTATCATCCGGGGGGAGCACAAGGAGTTCAGGGCCGGTGAGCATCCCAAGCAGGTCTGAGACAGATGTATGGATTGATGCAAACGCAGAGGGTCTGACACACCCCCTCAAAGTGAGTATTAACTCCCTTGAAGAAGGATGGGTAACAATTCCTGACACATATGAGTTATGGAATGATTATGGTGCAAGGGTAGATTATGTTAAGATTTCATGGAATCCGATAAGTAAGAGGATAATGGAGGCTTACATCAACATATTCTATACAGAGGAAGGCATCTATGGCGTATCGTTGGAGATTTATGACTGTAATGGAAACCTGCGTGCAAGCGGATACAAGGATGTAACAGTCTCAGAGGTCCCGCTTGCTGGGCTATTCCTTAGGGAAAGCTTACTAATCGAGCCAGTGATACCCATACTCGAGGCATACAAGATTAAAGTAAGGATAATTAACCTTACACCTCACACCACAACAACCACCACTATAACAGAGACAATAACAGAATCAGTGTTAACAGAGACAACAACTACAACAACGCTGAAAAGAACATTATATGAAAGGACCACTGTGGCCACCACTACTAAAACAAAGACTCATTACACCACAACAACAACGACAACCACGATATCATCCATACTTACAAAAACAAAAATTAAAAGAACAACTACTACGACGACTATAACGCAGACCTATAGCTGGCACAGTAAAACTACCACAACAACCACAACAACTGCTACTAGGACCTATACCGAAACTATACCTACAACTACGACTACAACGACAAAAACATTCACGAAAACCACCTACACTGATACAACAACTAGAACAACAACCATTACGAGAACGGCGACCACAACCACAACAACTACCATTACAATCACGACAACCATATTTAATGATGAGGCTAGCTCAAGGAAATTATCAAACCCAATACTAGGTGTAATTACGTTATTCATTTCCAGCTGGTTATCTATTGGTGCACTCTCATCTATGGTGGTGAAGAAGAATGGGTGATAAGTTAGAGAAGATTTCTGCATCGGTGATGTTAGTTTTCTTCTTAGTAGCGGGCGTCATGACTGCTGCCTCATATCATACGGTAATTATAACAGAGACAACAACCACTACATTCACGACGACCATCTACACAAAAATATTTACGGAAACCTATACGACAGAGACAACCAGAACAATACATATAACTCATACTGAGACCGCAACAACTGAGACAACTAAGACCAGGACGAAGACCGAGTATCTCAGCACTACCACCACAACAACCACGAAGACAAAGACCCGCACTAGATATGTATGGGAAATCACATACACTACTACGATAACTTTAACTAAGACAAAGACCTCATGGACTTCCACAACCACAACGATTAGCGGTGGAACATCGACCATCACACGCTCCACAACCATGACCTTATCTGACACGTTCACAACATGGACAACTAACACGACTACGGTTACTAGGACCGAGACTGTTACTGTTACGACTACTACTACCAAGAGGGGGGTTGGTCATTGAGGAGGAAGCAAAGGGGGCTGGCATCGGTTCTCGGAGCTGCAATAGCCTTAGCAATAGTTATAACTATACTGATTCCCCTCTGGATGCATATAATTGGTCTTCAGTCAATCTTTATAGACCAGGCTAATCGAAGGCTTCAATTCGAGTTTGAGAAACTTAATGAGAGGCTAGAAGTCCATGTCTCCATAACCCCGCCAGATGCCTTCGGCCAGAGAAACCTCATCGTCATGCTTAGAAACCTTGGAGCCTTAACTGTTGAGGTTCCGTCGATATACTTGGAGAGCCGTATATATGGGTTGGTTAAGCATGATCTAGAGCCAGAACAGATGCTCATTCTTCCAGGCGAGCTCAAATACATAACCATAGAGAGTGGGGCAGGTGGATCAGGGTTCAGCCTAGAGAATGAGGATAGGATAAATGTTTACGTAGTTACTATGAGGGGGAATAGGTTTAATGCCCCAGAGGTGGATATTGGGCCCACGAACCTCCCATACATTCTATCTGTCATGCTTGCTCCCCCAAGCCTCGAGTATCGATACGACATAGAGGTTAGGGCGGTCCAGTTTGGCGACGACCCACTAATCGGATGCATAGCTTTAAGCAGCTATGATTTCTCTGAGGGATGTAAGGGCGTGGTCAGAATCGTTAATGTGGCTGCTGAGGAGCATAGCACAAACACAATTATAGGATACTTCATGGTTGCACCAGGTCTATACTCTGTCTCGATTTATAGGAAGGCGTGGGTTGGAGGCAGATGGAGTGAAGTCGGCCAGATATCCCCACCCATAACATTATACATTACGGATGATACATCGGTTATGTTCAACGATACCTTTACTGCCCCTGAGAAGATTCCATTAAGGGTCTCCGTCCCCCAGCCATATCAGCTGCTCCTACTGGATGATGCGTCAAGGAATCTCCTCATCCCCTTCACGGTAACCCTGGGCAACATGACCGAGGCCCTCAGAGATATAACCATAACATTCGAGTATACTGTGGATAACTTGACTGTGGTTCCGGAGATTACTGAGATAAGAATTTCGAGGCTATCGCCTGGAGAGACGTATCATGGATACTTCAACATAACCATAACCGATGATAGCTATCCTGGAGGGGTGATAATCTATAGTATTAGGGTTGTAGATGCCACGGGTGAGATAACAGAGTCTGGATACGGCCCGAGCCTCATGGAGAGACCTTCCCTGGAAGGTATGGAAATAAGAGTGATAACTGCTAGTATGCTCCTAACACCCTGATTTATGGTAAGGTGTATTAGGTGGCTCCTACCTGAAATCATGACGAGAAGGGTGGATAAATGGTGGATTACGGAGAACTGATTAGGGAGATTGTAGAGGACAGGGTAAGCGGGGCCTCAAAGCTCACAATCAAGGCTGCATACCTCATACTAAAGGTTGTTGAGGCTAACCCCAGTATCGAGACCCTCAGAAGGATAGTCCAGGTCATATCACGAGCCCGTCCAAGCATGCCCTCAATAGCCAACATCTCAGCCCTAATCTTCTCCATCGCTGAGGCTGAGTATACGGAGGGAGCTGACCTGGTCAAGGCCGTCGAGAGAGCTGTCAGAGACGCTGTTAGAGAATATCAGGAAGATGTGAGAACAGTTATCGATAGAGGCGTCGCTATACTTTCAAGATACAGCTCTATACTAACCCATAGCTATAGTTCATCAGTCGCCGCAGTCCTAGAGAAGATAGGTGAGGCTGGCGCGAGAATAATCGTTACAGAGTCGAGGCCTGGGCTTGAAGGTGTGAGGCTGGCTGAACGCTTAGCCAATAAAGGGATAGAGGTTTACCTGGTCGTTGATGCTGCAGCTGCATACGTTCTCGAGGATGTAGAGGCGGTGGCAGTGGGATGTGATGCCTTGCTAGAGGATGCATCATTCCTGAATAAGATTGGGACCAGAATGCTAGCCCTTGCGTCAAGAGAACTAAACAGACCATTCTACGTTGTATCAGACCTGTGGAAGGCGGCTGTGTATGGGGTCGAGGTGGAGGAGCATGACCCGAAGGAGGTCTATTCCGGTGAGAGCAACGTAAATGCCCTCAACCCATACTTCGAAATAACACCCTCAAACTTGGCCACCGGATACATAACCGAGAAAGGGGTTCTGAAACCGGGTGAGCTAAGGAAAGTTCTCAAAGAAGTTTGGGTGAGGTTCGGCTCTATGATGTAGGAGGTTACACACCTAGGGACTTCATTAGGAAGTATGCTAGGGCTGATACGAAGGTTATTGAGAGGCCGGAGAGATACCACATCAGGATTAAGGATGGATAAAGCGGCGTATCCCTCGATGAGGAGACCAGAGAGGTATGCCCTATCCACCATCCAAGCATCACCACGTAGATCGAGAAAACTGTCAAGAGATAAAAGACGTCACGTCCACACATATCCACGTTTACTCCGACCTTACCTAGAATACTTGCAAATAATGAGAGGAAAAGCTTAGGTTTGAGGGACAATGAGTGGAATGTGAGAGAGAGTATAGCCGACGTCAGGAAAACTGGTAAAACCTGGCCATAGAGAATCTCCGACTTAAGGCCATACATGGGGTTTCCATATATGTCGCAGGTAACAGCAACAATCTTGGGTAGACTCTGATATAATGTGGATAGCGAATAACCAGACAATACTATAAGTAGTATGATGACCCCTGATGCGACGGCCTCAACACTAACCTTCACGGCCAACGTAGACCTTACCTCTAATAAGATTAGCTAGGAATATTATCTGGGCGGCTGCTAACACTATCCCCATTAGCATTAGCGCCGGGCCAGCCGTTCCCGGCTCAACGGGCCATGGATAGGTTCTTCTCGGAACTCCTAACACGCCCATATATGCCATGATATACATGAATCCGAAGCCTGAGAGTGCTGTGAGGATTACGTGGATGTAGGAGGGCTTGTTGCTCAGCCTTCTACCAGTTAGTAGCTGGTGGGCGTCATAGAAGGCTCCTATCCATATCAGGGTTACGGCCAGGAGTATTGTCATGAGATGGGCGGTTACATAGTAGGTTCCATGGAGCTTGTATGCCCAGCCTATCGTGCCAAGCTGCATTGCGAGGAAGCCGTCGGTTATGTAGAGTAGGAATCCTAGGAAGACCGCCAGTGAGGCGGGGGTTAACCTGAGCCCAAATATCCACATGGTTGCAGCTATGTTGAAGACCGAGAAGGCTGCCCCGAATCCTGTAAGCCAGCTTGCTATTTGTCCTGTATAGCTTAGCCCGATTGGTTGGGTTGTGGGCATGGTGAAGAGGTGGTGAGGGAAGGCCATGATGGCTGCTGAGCTATAGAATAGTATTGCGAAGAGCCCGAGTCTCTCACTGTATAACGTCGGCTTCTCCCTCTCAACCATAGAGTATCTCGGAATAATCCAGTAGACAGTCCCGATAGCCATTATCCCCATCACCTCCATGAGGTTGTGGGCCCATATCCAGAAGGAGTAGTTGAAGTTGACGGGCTCCGTGAACCAGGGAACTCCCGTGAGGGGGATTAATCCGAGGAGGGCTAGACCTATGAGGACCGCTGCGGCTGTTATAGGGACGCTAAGGGGCGGGAGGATGAAGATGTAGGGAAGCATCCCGGCCATGCCCGAGGGATTCAAGGTTCCCATATACTTGGCTAGCATCAGCTCCTTCACGGGTTTCCCTGCGAAGAGAAGTTTTGAGAGGGCGGCTGGATAAAGTGCAACCACCACTAAGAGCACCAGTATAACGCCCCAGATGAAGGCCGTCAGAGTCTCGAGGCTCCATAGACCCTTGAAGACCCCGACTGCTGGAAGCGGGAACATCAGAGTATAGCTGACGCTCACACCACCTATAATCGAGAGTAGGATTAGTGCAAGCCCACCATTCAGTATAATGTAGGATAAGAATGTCAGGAGACGTTTAACAGGCTTACCATAACATATTCCAGCTCTAAGAAGTGAAAGGCTCATCATCAGCTGGAATAATCCGCCGAAGACCATGACTATTCCGTGGAAGGTCATCAGCTGATAGTATGACTCTATGGAGATGAATCCTGCCAGGTTTGCTAGGATCATTACGAGGCCTGAGAATCCTCCGGCTAGGAACCATCCAAGGGAGGTGTAGAACATGAGCTTCGGGATACTTGTCAAGAGCTCTATCCTCGCCTCCCCTACGATAACTTTAGCCATTGTTACTCACCCCACGACCTGAATCTGGGCTGACATGAAGGGGTGGCCGGGGCCGCAGAACTCGAGGCATCTTATTGTGTAGGTTCCTGGCTCAAGCTTCAGGATTATCTGCTCCCTCATCCCAGGCATGAGCATGACCGTGGAGACCAGGTTTCCTTCCGGGTCGTAGATTCCGACCGAGTGTATGGTGTCGAGGCTCCGCATCACGAATCTTACAGGCTCATCCGAGCTGACGACCTGCCTTGAGAGGTTGTAACCCCACATGAAGGCGTCTATCTCGATTACTTGGCCTCCCCCGAACCCTGGTGGAAGAAGAGGCTCTCCAACACCCCCAGGTATCCACGAGAAGATCGCAATATTGATAACCGCCCAGACCACGCCCACCAGGAGTATCCAGGTAAACTCGGCCCTAACCAGGCTCCTCCCCGCCGGAACCCTGAGACCACGCCTAATCACAAGGAACAGTATCAGGAGATAAGCCGCTAGAAAGGGAGTCGTGATGTAGAGGAGTATGCCAAATGCGCCTGCCCCGCTCCCCCAGAGCATATTGTTCTTTATAACGGTGTTGTATAAAAAAATAACGCCGTTATTATCACGGTTTATCTGAAGGACACGCACCTAATACGGCATGCCCGAGGTCAGGTTCCCCCTGATAGCCCTGAATCTGAAGGTCTACCGCGAATCCCTAGGCGAGGGTGCCCTGAGGCTCTCCAAGATCGCTGAGAGGGTGGCGGACGAGTATGGGGTGGGCGTCTTAGTGGCCCCGCCCATAATTAGCCTTAGCCGTGTAGCGGAGACAGTTGAGATACCCGTCTTCTCCCAACATGTAGATCCATATAGTCCAGGGGGTCATACGGGCTCCGTCTTGGCCGAGGATATTAGAGGGGCCGGCGCCCAAGGGTCGCTCATCAATCACTCGGAGAGGAGGATGCTCCTAGCAGATATAGGTGCGGCTTTAGAGAGACTAAGGGAGAACAGGCTCAAATCCATCCTCTGCACCGACACAGTCGAGACCACAAGGGCTGGAGCTGCCCTAGGCCCAGACATCATAGCTATTGAGCCGCCCGAACTCATTGGGACGGGTATACCTGTCTCTAAGGCTAGGCCCGAGGTTGTTGTGGGTGCGGTGAAGGCTGTTAGGGAGATTAACCCGAGTGTTAGGGTTCTCTGCGGGGCTGGAATATCCTCTGGAGACGATGTGGCTAAGGCTATAGAGCTTGGAGCCGAGGGAGTCCTCCTGGCAAGCGCCTATGTTAAGGCGAAGGAGCCTGAGAAGGTTCTCGCAGATATGGCTGAGAAGGCCGTCAAGGCCTGGGAGAGGAGACCTTAACCCTGAGCCGATTACCAGAGCCGTCGAAGGCGTGGATATCCTCCACACCCCTATACGGGGGAGTTAGAATAAGCATAACTCTTCCAACAAAATTATGCATATCTTCTATCGAGGGCTCGCCTATGCCTGAGGAATGAGAGTGGGCTAACCCGACTATTGTGAAGTCTATGGGGAGTAGGTCTAACCGGAAGTGGACCGAGGACTCGCTGTGGGTAGAGAGAGGCGCGAACAGCAACTCCTCAACATAGACCTCTCCACCTTTCTTCCTCCCCCTGAGAAGAGCAAGCATCTCGAGTGGATGGACCTCCCTAGCCATAGCCAGCAAGCCTTCGAAAACCTCCCTGGAAAGAACTACCACCTCGACCATACCCCGGAACTATTTTCCTGGGACCTCCGCCTCCATAACCTTTCTCCTCAAGCCCTTCCAGACGAAGACTATGCCTGTCAGCAGGAGTAGGAGCCCTACTATCCCTATAGTTGGGGTGATTAGAAGGCTGACTGCGTTGAAGAACTGGGGGAAGCTTATCTCCCTGGTTATGTTCGTGAAGATTGAGGAGGTTAGGGCTGCAGTTAAGACCCAGAACCCTATCATGGTGAGAACAAGTCCTATAACTACGTCTCCAATCCTCCGAATATCAACAGAGCCAGCCTCCCCAGGCTTCAAAGGCATAAGAATAGCGGCGGCAAGATAGAGAGCCACAGCACCAACAGGATAGAATATCATAAACACTATGAAGAGGAGCCTGAAGACAATTGGGTCCATCTCGAGGGCTTCACCTAAGCCCCCGCAGACGCCGGCCAGGATTCGGTCCCTACCAGACCTATAGAACCTCCTCAACCCCTGATAGGTAAAGTGTGAATGGCCTGGGATAAATTATTTTTGCTGGAATATATGGGGGAAGGTAATACGCCCATGATTCTACATTATTTTAGTAATCACCCTCCTTTGCGTATGGTATGCTCCATAAAGCCACAGAGAGGACCACAGCCTTAAACCATGCATTAAACATCCGCTCTACGTCTTCATCTGAATGGCCTTTCTTCGCAAGGAATGGTTTGATGGTGGCTGTTATGGGGTAAATGAATGCTATCATGTATCTTAAGGGGATGTGCTCCACACTATTCACATTATCGGCCCTGTTTTTACCTGACCTGTGATGCCTCTTACCTATCTCATACTGGTAGTCGAGCCAAGCCCTGTCATAGTCTCGGAAGCATAGGTCCAGTATCCATTGACCGAACCTCTTCCTAACAGCTTCCAGATACTCCTTTATAGGTTGGCCGCTATCCTTGTCAGCAAAATAGTAGACGAGGTGCGGGTTGGAGCCAACCCATCCATACCATAGATTCAATATGTCGTCGACCTGGTCCTTCAGCACCTCTCCAGCCATCCTAAGATACTTCACATCCTCATCCGTAAGCATAACGGTCTTCTTCAGAAGCTCAAACTCCTCATCACTCAAAGGAGCCCTCTCCAGACCTGGAAAACCATACAAGTATCCTGGAATCTTCTCTGCGCACATGTTACAGAGAAAATGAGAAGCCTATTATAAGCTAATTGTATCAAGTCGGTTAGCTGCTTACCGTAAAGTAACCTGGAAAGGCTAATTTTCCAGAAAGGATGGTTAGGATTTATGGAAAGTAGGTGGGAAACGGGCTTCAGGATTCCTGAGGTCCTGATATGTAAGTGGAGTATTGAGATTCTTAGAGTTCTCGCATGCAGGGCTATGAAATTCTCTGAGATAGCGGCGCATCTAAAAATAAATAACAAGGTTCTTTCGGATAGACTCCGTAAGCTGGCTTCGCTCCAATTAATTAGAAAGAGTGAGTGCGGCCAGTACGCCATAACGAGGAGGGGGGTAATGCTAGTCCATAATTTCTCCATACTCTTCGAGCATGGTTTGCAGCCCTCAGCCATAGAGGATGTGCTGAGATGCAAATGGATGAGAAGCATACTGGAGGCCCTTTATGAGACAGACCTATACGCCAGCGAGATACTCAACCGCATATCCGGTATCAGGTGGAAGATTTTATCCGAGAGGTTGAAGAAGCTTGAAGGATACGGGCTTGTTGATAGAGAGGTTGCTCCAACCCGGCCTATCAGGGTTAGATATAAGCTTACTAGGAAGGGCAGGATACTCGCTGGATGGATTCTTGTAAATGAGGAAACACTCCCGGTAAGGCTCTAGGAATCTTTTCTCAGCAACCTGTAGGTGTAGTAGTTATATAGGGGTAGGTCTAGCAGGGTTGGGGGACAGGAGCTTGACTGTGGCGGTAACAGCCTTGAAGAAGTTCACGAACTTCTCCACGTGGTTCGACGAGCTTCTCCTCAACGCCAAGATAGTTGATGGCAGATATCCCGTGAAGGGGTTTCCGGTTTACATGGAGAACGGCGCCTTCATACTGAACAGGCTTAAGGGAATGTTGGAGAAACTC
>CAZHEC010000018.1:0-12378 GCA_964531465.1 uncultured Nitrososphaeria archaeon
CTACCTACAGGGTAGATGCCTCGAGCTGGGAGACCCTGAAGAGGGCGTCCTCATACTCCCAAAGGGTTTTAAGGAATGAGGAGGAGCGATTAATCGGTCATGCCCATCGAGAGGGTTGTTACCGGGATACCGGGTCTCGACGAGATACTTAAGGGAGGGATACCCAGGAGAAATGTCGTTCTACTCTCTGGGGGGCCCGGAACAGGTAAGTCGATTTTCGGCCAGCAGTATCTCTACAATGGTTTAAGGAATGATGAGCCAGGAGTCCTTGTGGTCCTCGAGGAGCATCCAGTCCAAGTTAGGATATCTATGTCGCAGTTCGGCTGGGATGTCAGGGAGTTCGAGGAGGCAGGAAAGCTTGCAATAGTCGACGCATTCACGGCGGGTATAGGTGAGGCTGCCAAGCGGGAGAGATACGTGGTAAGGGCTCCTGACGACTTCCAGCTACTGATAGATGTTCTCAGGGAGGCGATAAGGGATGTGGGTGCTGAAAGAGCCGTGATAGACTCCGTCACAACACTCTACATAACCAAGCCTGCCCTGGCCAGGAGCATGGTCCTCCAACTCAAGAAGATACTCTCGGGAATGGGCTGCACATCAATACTAATCTCACAAGTAAGCGTAACGGAAAGGGGGTTCGGTGGCCCGGGTGTGGAGCATGCTGCAGATGGAATCATTAGGCTTGACCTCGACGAGGTAAACGGCGAGTTGAAGAGGAGCCTGATTGTATGGAAGATGAGGGAGACGGCTCACACCATGAGGAGGCAACCATTCGAGATAACCAACGAGGGGATTATATTTAAAGCCGATGAGGTCATAAGTGTTGGCAGGGGGTGAAGGTCTTGTCAGAGGTCTCATTAACACCTGTCGGGAAAGAGCAGATACATAGGCTTGAGTCAGCCCTGCTTATCGGAAGCATCCTAAGGCCGGATGTCTTGGAGGAGCTGCGTAACCCTGCGGAGAGACTTACATGGGTAGATAGCTTAGCTGTTGCGGCAGCAGCCCTGGCGAGGGAGAAGGCCAAGATGACTATAACACAGATTGCAGAGGAGTTGGGAAGAACCGAGGCAACCATCAGAAACCATATACAAGGAAAGACCAAGGCAGGCCAAATAGTCAAAGAAACATACGAAAAATTCCTCAGAGAAGGCGTTAAGATAGAGTTACCAGAGGCAGTAGCAGAAAGAAGCAGAGAAGACATAAAGAAAATAACTAATACCCTCAAAGAAATCTCCCAAACAATAGACCAGGCAAAAGAGAAACTCCAAAACCTGATAGAAAGCCTTCAAAAATAATCTACATTTTACATCAACAAGACAGTCAAGGATTGATGAAGCCCCGGGCGGGCTTTGAACCCGCGACCTGCGGCTCTCTTGCCTTGTTACAAGGCCGCCGCTCTGCCAGCTGAGCTACCGGGGCGTCTGTTGGGTTTGTGTTTTGCTTGACTTTAACTTTTATGTGTGGAAAAGGGTTTTAAGTGGGGTTTGGATGGTATTTTGTGGGTGGGATTCTGCCTATAACCCTTAAGGCTCGGGATGTTATGGATAAGAATGTTCTGTTCATTGAGTCTGATAGGATTGTGTCAGATGCCATCGACATGATGGTTAGGAATAATGTTTGGTCTTTAGTTGTGTTGGATAAGGGTGTCCCTGTTGGGGTTATTACCGAGAGGGATATATTTAGGAGAGTTCTTGGCAAAGGCTTGAAGCCTGAGAGCGTTAAAGTTAAGGCGGCCATGACATCTCCCATTATCACCATAGAGCCTGACGCCCCCTTAGGAGAGGCCATAAGATTGATGGTGGAGAAGGAGGTTAGGAGGATCTATGTGGTCGAGGATGGCAAGATAGTGGGGAGAATCACCGAGGCCGACCTCTTCCAAAACCTCCTCAACGTCATGCTAGCCATACAATCAATAACCTACCAATTCTAAAAAGTGTTGTAAAAAACACGGTAATTTGGGCTGTTTTTTGTTATTTTAGCAAATATTTAAATAACAATTCGTGTTATTCACCACGAATTGAGGGAGGAGGCCGAATATAGGGCTAGGCTCCCAGTTATAGGGTTTATGGGGTTCCTGAGCATAGCTGATACGGCCTTCATAGCGCCGATAATCTCGGCTTACTCTACACTTCTCGGAGCCCCGCCCTTCCAGGCATCGTTGATAGCTGCTCTTTACTCTATGGTCGCCATACCATCAAGCATATTCTCGGGATTCATCGTGGATAGATTTGGTAGAAGGCCATGCCTAATCATAGGTCTGATAATAGATTCAATAATAATATTCTCCTATAGCCTTTCATCCAGCTACATAATCCTTGGAGTGGTTAGGTCTCTCCATGCAGTAGCAGACTCGCTGATAGTTCCCTCAATAATAGCAACAATAGGAGACATATATCATGGAAGGAGGGGGAAACCAGTCGGAGTCTTCTGGACATTCACGGCAATAGGCATAATAATCGGCTCAGGAACATCAAGCATCATAGTTAATAGAATGGGGTTCTCATGGGTCTTCACAACACTCGCATCATTAATGCTGGCGGGATTTATAATCTCTCTCAAGACATGGCCACCTCTCGGAGGACAAAAAGTATCAAAGCCATTCATAAAGTTGGCTAAAAACATCAGAACCATCATATCAGCAGTTCTTCCAATGTTCTCAATTTACATGATAATAGGTGCAATAGTTGGAAGCCTATCAACAGCATTAATAACCCATCATGGATTTGAGGAGCATTTAGCGGCTTCGCAAGTAGGCTTTTACATGGCACTCTCAGTAAGCATATCGATACCATTCTTCTATCTCTCAGCCAGATTATCGGATGAAAAAGGGGTTTGGCCAACACTTATAATAGGGCTAATCCTGGCAGCCACATCATCCCTCACGCTCTCAACAGGCTTAGGCATACTGCAGAGAATAATCAGCGCCATACTATTTGGCGCCGCATTAGGATTCGTGTTCGTCGGGTCAACAGTCCTTATCACATCCTTACCGAGAGACGTGAGAGGAGCAGGCGCAGGCTCCCATCAATCCGTAAGCCTGATAGGAGTAGCGTTAGGAGCACCATTATCAGGAGCACTACTCCAAACCTACGGCCCCACAGCACCTTTCGCAGCAGCCGCAGCCCCAACACTAATAACCCTAACATACCTAGTAAGAAAAACAAAAAAATAACCACCACAAACCACACAGACAGGGGCCGTGGTCTAGCTTGGCTATGATTCGCGGCTTGGGCCCGCGAGGTCCTGGGTTCGAATCCCAGCGGCCCCATCAACAATAATATGCATTTGCATAATTTTTCAGTCAGTTATCGATTAGCTCAATGTTAAAATCATTATTTTGAGCTTTTATCTGTTGAGGGAAATGTCTCTTAGTAGACGTGATTTCTTTAAGATTGTTGGTGTTTCCTCGCTTTCGTTGGTTGCTATAGGCAGCGTGAAGGTTGATGGATGGTTTCCTGTTTCTCAGCCTGTCAGTGGAGAATGGAGATATTCGTCATGTATAATCTGTGGTCAGGGATGCCCTATCAAGATATGGGTGGTTAATGGAAAGATTCTACACCATGTAGCGCATAACTTTGACCCTAGATACGAGGGATACTTCGCTGCATGCGGAAGACCTAGAGCATTAGCCGATGTTTGGAATCATCCTGATAGAATTAGGAAGCCTATGATTAGGGTTGATGAGAGAGGCTCGGGAGAGTTTAGGGAAATTAGCTGGGACGAAGCCCTTGACTATGCTGCAGAGAATCTAAGAAAATATCTCGATAAACCTGAACAGATAGTTGTCTTCTCCCACCAGGGATGCGAAAAAGGCATAATAAAGTCCTTCGCACACCTTCTAGGAACACCTAACGTAACTAACCATGCAGATACCTGCCATACTTCTGCGGATGCTGGCAGATGGTTTCTATTCGGGAAACCTATAGGGCCTGGAGGCATGTATCACGACTATGAAAGGGCCCAGTTCATCGTATTTATGGCTAGGAACCCATATGGAGGGATAGTTTCGACGCCCTGGGCAAAGGTTCTCTCGGCAGGAGTATCTAAAGGAGCAAGGATAGCAGTCTTCGAGGTGAGATACAGCGACATATGTGAGGTTGCTGAGAGATATTTCCTCGTTAAGCCTGGAACAGATCTAGCAGTATCCCTCGCAATGGCTAGGGAGATAATCATTGGAAGGCATTATGACTCAGCGTATCTGCGAAGGTTCACCAATGCCGCCATGCTCCTTGACCCCAGGACCCTTGATCCCATAGCAGTGAGAGAGAATGAGAACGGTAAATTAGACTACTTAGTATATGATGAGGAATTAAGAGAATTTAGGTGGAAGAGCGAGTCTGTCAAACCTTCCCTCGAATTTGAAGGAGAGTATGAGGGTAGAGAAGCCACAACGGCACTAAAGATATTGGAGCGAGTTCTTGAGCCATATAGTCCAGAATGGGCCAGCAGGATAAGTGGTGTCCGCCCAAGCGATATTAGGTGGGTTGCCGAGAATCTTTACTCTTATGCCCCCAGGGCTTTCATAGATGGAGGATACAAGGCGGTGAAATTCGTTAATGACCCCATGCTTTGGAGAGTCAATGCCTTGGTAAATGTTCTGCTCGGTGCGTGGGGTAGGAGGGGCGGAATTGCATGGCCTAGAAAGCTTAAGATACCTTCACCCTTTAAGGCGAAGCCTAGAGAAGTTGAGAGCATAATAAGTTATTGGAGGAAGAATGGGTATCCATTGGCTTCATCTAAGTCCTACTCTATGCTCGCTCTTAAGAGCATCCTCGAGGAGAGGCCATATCCAATAAAGGCTGCAATAATATCTCTTCAGAACCTTGTATCCCATGTCCCAGACTATCAGACCGTCATAAAAGCCCTCAATAAACTCGAGTTTGTAATGATTCTCGACGTAATGTGGAATGAGACATGCAGATACGCGGACCTAATCCTACCCGTTCCATTCTTCTTCGAATTGGATAACGCTTCGCTCTACGGGGTCTCAAAGGCCAACATAGGCCAAGTTAGCCTAATGTCTAAAGCTGTTGACCCACCTGAAGATGTGGATGCAAAACCTCCTGCATGGATAGTCTATCAGCTTGTTAAGAGACTTTTGCCAGAGAAGGTTGGAGAGGTTGAGATAATACTTCGCCCAGAAGAGGTATGGAGAAAACAATGTGAGAAACTTGGAATAAATTATGACATGCTTAGGAGGTACGGGACCCTGGCCAAGTATAGTGAGCCCGTATATCATCCCCTATCCTCAAAAGGTTCTCTGCCAACCCTAACTGGTGAGATAGAACTAATCAACCTTAAGGCGTTGGAGATGTTTAGAGAGCATATTGGTAAGCAGAGCATTCTTAATCCATTGCCTACATGGGTTCCTCCAGCATGGATGGAGAAGGAGTTGGCGGAAGACGAGTTCATCCCAATAGACTATATGCATAATCTCTCAGCAATCAATACATGGGCTAGGAATACTAAACTTCTCATCGAGCCTATTAGATATGAGGGTAAGGATAGAGTGTTCATGCATATTGAGAGGGCAGCTAAACTAGGCATAAAAGATGGAGATGAAGTAGAGCTGTATCACCCCGAGTCGGGTAAAAAACTTAGAGCCAAGGTTAAGCTAACCCGTAGGATAAGTAAGGAGGTTATAGCAGGAATACATGGCCTCAACCCTGGGCCGCATGAAGGAGGAAGAATAAAATTCACCTACATGCCAAAACACGGCATAAACACAAATTATCTTGCACCATTCAGGATAATCCCTGCAACAGGTAGCGCAGCATTATTTGACTTTAGGATAAGGGTTAGGAGGGTGGTGGCATGAGACCTGCCATGGTGATAGATCTGAATAAATGTGTTGGATGCTACGCCTGTGTAATTGGATGTATAGTTGAGAATATAGCACGAAGGGAAAGGAATGGCGGGCTCATACTTCCTGAGGAGCCCGTGAAATATGCGAGGACGAGACCTTATCATGTAAGCACCTCAGCCGGCGAGAAAAGAGTATTCATTCAATGCCTTCACTGCAGCGATCCTACATGCGTGTATGCCTGTCCTACCGGAGCATCGTATGTATCTGGGGAGGGGGTAGTCCTCCTTGACTCTAGTAAATGTATCCGATGTGGCTTATGTATCGATGCATGTCCCTACGGCGTTAGGACGAGAATTCTTGAGGAGTTTGGTGGAGAGATTCAGCATGAGCATGCGCTAAAGGTTGGAATTCCAGATAAATGCACCTTCTGCTATCATAGGAAGAAAGGTGAGGAACTCTGGGTTCCCGCATGTGTTGAGGCATGCTCATTTGGAGCCCGAATATTCGGAGACCTGGATAACCCTGAGGACCCTGTATCAAAGCTTGTTTCTGATGGTCTTGCGGTTCCACCTCGGGATGAATTTGGAACTAGACCTAAGCTCTTCTATGTCCCGAGGAGGGGTGCCTATGAGATTGTTAGGTATCCAAGTAGGGGTGGGGACCAAGGAGTTAGCTTCGAGCTATGGAGTTCGTTGAAGGACCTTGTGGTTAAGCCTTTAGCTGAGGCTGCCATGGCAGCCGCGGTATTATTGGGTATTATTCACATATTCCGTGAGAGGAGGGGGAAGCATGAGTAGCGGTGGAAGGGTCAGAAGGTGGAGTAGGCTGGCGAGGATAACACATTGGCTCCTCCTGTTGGGGGTATCGATAGGATTCGTAACGGGATTGCCGGTGTTGGATGGAGAATTATTCGGCTTCCTCTACAATCTCATGGGTGGAGAGATTGTTAGGGAAACGCTCCACTACTATGCCACTATAATTCTACTTGTCCCAGCTATACCTCTGATAATTGCTAGGGCTGTCCAGGCAAGGGGTGAGGAGTGGTGGTGGCCTAGCTGGAGGGAGATAAGAGACGCATTCATAGTAATGGGTAGATGGGCTGGCTTAACCAAGAGGTATCCGACAATAGGATTTCACCACCCCGTCGAGAAGCTCTTCCTCCTATCAGTCCACCTTGGAGTCCTACTCCTCGGCATCTCAGGCATACTCATGGTATTCAACATACTCGGAGTCCAATACAAGGCTGCCCTACTCCTAATACATGACATAGGCTTCATAATGACCGGTGTTCCACTCGCAGCCCACTTCATGCTGGCTATAAACCCCGTGAACTGGGAGACCCTTAAGGCGATACTGACGGATGGCATGGTCTCGGAGAGCTGGGCTAGGAAGCATCATCCAGGGTGGAGGATAAGGAAGGCGGAAGGTCAGTAGGTCGTAACACTCCTAACGTGGGGAAGCCTCAATAGCTTGTTGATTGCATCGCCTGGCAGGGGCTGCTCCAGCACAAGGGTTAGTTTAGGCTCTGGGAAAAGCTCCGGGTCCTCTGCTACGGCTTGCCTTACGCTGATTCCATGCTCTGCAGCCGCTTGGGCCGCGGCGGCCAATATCCCGGGTGCTCTTGGGTCGGCTCTTATCTCTAGGACTGAGTATCCCAGCTCTTTTGCGATTGGTGCTAGGAATGCTCCAGCTGGCTTAAGGCCTGTGAAGATTTTTCTTAGACTTGGGTCCTGGAGGAGCTGTTCAACTGTTCTCTTCACCACTCTTCTATCAACGCCTGCAGCCCTGGCCAGGGATGTGTCTGGTATCTCGATGGGGCCGACCACTATCCTTCCATCCTCCCTTAACCCTATACCATACTCTATCATGAGCCTCACAACCTTAAGCCTGGCGGGGAAGTCCCTCAACCTCTCCGCTATCTGCCTCCACATGCTCAAGCATAGATGTATGGAGGGCAAGATATTATGCTTGGCCTGACAGTATAATGCTCTTTTCCGTTCATTAAGGTATAAATAGATTCAGTGGCTCTCCTAACCCACCATGAAGCCTAACGGAAGAAAGATAATCCTACCCGACCAGGAGGTCCCGAAGCATTGGTATAACATCTTGCCGGACCTTCCGAAGCCCCTCCCACCGCCCATAGACCCTGGGACCAGAGAGCCTGTCAAGCCCGAGAAGCTGGAGCCTATCTTCGCCAAAGAGCTCCTACGGCAGGAAATGAGTGCTGAGAGGTGGATACCCATACCGGAGGAGGTTAGGGAGGTTTACATGACTTGGCGGCCAACGCCCCTATATAGGGCCAGGAAGCTTGAGGAGGCCCTCAAGACCCCTGCCAGAATCTACTACAAGTATGAGGGGGTTAGCCCGCCTGGCTCCCATAAGCCCAACACGTCTGTCCCCCAAGCATATTATAACATGAAGGAGGGAGTAGAAACCCTTACGACAGAGACTGGAGCTGGGCAGTGGGGCTCAGCCTTAGCCTATGCATGCAACATCTTCGGGATTAAGGCTAGGGTTTACATGGTTAGGGTGAGCTATGAGCAGAAGCCTTATAGAAAGATTTTGATGGAGAGTTGGGGTGCGGAGGTCCTACCTAGCCCAAGCGACCGCACAGAGTTCGGAAGGAAGGTCAGGAACTCGGACCCAGGCCATCCTGGAAGCCTGGGAATAGCGATAAGCGAGGCCTTAGAGGACGCCGTCACCCATGAGAACGTGAAGTATAGTCTTGGAAGTGTCCTTAATCATGTCTTATTGCATCAGACAGTTCAAGGGCTTGAGGCCAAGGAGCAGCTCGCCCAGCTGGACGAGTATCCGGATGTGGTTGCGGGATGTGTTGGGGGTGGAAGCAGCTTCTCGGGGATATTCTGGCCCTTCTACTATGACGTGGTGAGTAAGAAGGCTCCGAAGGAGGTAAGGTTCGTGGCTACCGAGCCAACCGCATGTCCAACCCTCACAAAAGGCGTCTATACCTACGACTTTGGAGACACGGCCAAGCTTACACCACTCCTACCTATGTATACTCTTGGCTCAGACTTTGTTCCACCGCCCATACATGCAGGAGGGCTAAGATACCATGGAGACGCCCCAACGCTCTGCCTACTCGTGAAGTTGGGCAAGGTTGAGGCACATGCATATGACCAGGTCTCGGTCTTTGAGGCAGCCACCCTATTCGCTAAGACCGAGGGAATCCTCCCGGCGCCCGAGCCATCCCATACAATAAGATTTGTGATAAATGAGGCTCTGAGGGCAAAAGAGAATGGTGAGGAGAAGGTGATACTATTCAATCTCTGCGGCCACGGATACTTTGACCTAAAGGCCTATGAGGAATACCTGAACGGAAGACTTCAACCATATCATTACCCGGAGGAGGAGATAAAGAAAACTCTTGAAAGCCACTTCAGACAATACCCATGGGTGAAGGAGCTACCATACCTCCAAGGACTATGACGCGACCACATTCTCCAATTCACTAATAAATGTGAGGCGGAAACGTTCTTCAAGAAGCTCCAGGAACTCCGTGTAAACCCTGAACCTCTCCCAATCAAATCCCTCATCACCTACAAACTCCTGCGGATGAATAACTATCACGGCATATCCATAAACCCTGACACTTCTAAGGACCTCCAAGTAAAGCTCCTCCAAATCCTTCTCCACCCAAACCCCCTCGTCAACCAGATACCTAGAGAACTCTACAGTAGCAGGAACACTAACCACACCATTCATTAATCCAGGTTCAGATAACCTAACATGGGAGGATACGAAGGTGTATCCCGTCCTCTCAGCGGCCTTCAACGTATTTTCATCAAATAGATACATGGAGGGAATAAACGTCTTCACATCAACTCCGAATACCTCCTTTAACTTGGCCCTAGATTTCCTAAGCAACTCAACCTGAATATTAAGCGGCTCGCCCTTTAACGGGTTGGCGTCCCAGCTATGTGATGCTATCTCCCATACTGTCCCGGCACCCTCCCTAATAATACTGACAATCTCCTCGTCTTCACCTATGTGGCCCGAGATTATACCGAGGGTTGCGGGAATCTTGAATATTATGTGATGTCCAAGGAGTATTAGCTGGGCTTCCCTGAAGGCATAATCCTGGATGTCATCTATTCTTATAGCTATTGGTGCTTTGTCTTCCATGCGGGTATCCGGGATAGATACTATGCCTAGTATTAGTGAAAGGGTAAGCACGTTAAGTATGAGAGATGATGCGACTAGAATGAGCATTATCCATGCTATCTCCCCCTCCAGCCGCATAATTTAGTTCACCTACTTGGATACTAATGTATGCTTCTTCACACTTCCATACCTCCTCGCCCTAGTCCATGCAGCTTTCTTGAACACCAAAACATCTATAGCCGCCTTAATCACAAAGAAGTCGATTAAATGTTTGTATCCTATTACGAAGAAGGGCGCGTAGACTGCCAGTCTTAGCTGTTCTTCGCCTGATAGGTCTATCGCCAGGAGGGCGTGGAGGAATTGTAGGGATGTGAACAGCAGGAAGATTATGGCCATTGTTAGCCAGTTTCCGAGAAGGATCTCTGCTATGAAGGCTGACCAGACGGGGAAGGTTAGGGAGGGAATAACGAACTGGCTTAGGAGGATGTATGGATAGGTTAAGGCTCTTAAGGCTCCATACCTTTTGGTGGAGAAGACGTCCTTATGCTTCAGTATAGTCTGGATATTCCCCCTATACCACCTAAGCCTCTGACGATAAAGGTCCATGAGGGTCTCGGGAGCCTCTGTGAAGGCAAGGGCCTTAGAGCTTGCCTGGACAACTTTGCCTGCCTTAAGACACTTCAAGGTTACATCGAAATCCTCTGTAACTGTGTCAGGGTCATACTCCCCAACACTCTTCAAGACATCTCTTCTAAATGCGCCTATCACGCCTGGCACAACCGGGACAGCCCCGAAGAGGTCCATGGTTCTTCTATGAAGATTTATCGAGGCAACATATTCTAGGGCCTGACATTTTGTCAGGATATTCTTCTTGTTAAGAACTAGAACATTCCCGGCTACTCCCGCAACATCAGGGTCTTGAAATGGCTTCACAATCTCCTTCAACGCTTCCCTCCCAACCACTGTATCGGCATCTATAGTTACTATGATAGGGTTCTTTGCAAAGAGTAGTCCATAGTTTATGGCTGAATGCTTTCCTCCGTTTGGTTTCCTGAATACCTTTACTCCTTTCTGGGAATATGAGTTGGCGATGGTGTAGGTTAGGTCTGTTGATCCATCATCAACCACTATTATCTCCTTGGAAGATGGGTAGTCTGCCTCGATAACTGACTCTAGCGTGGATGCTATGACCTTCTCTTCATTATATGCGGGAATTATGACTGTTATTGGAGGATAGATGAAGGCTCTCGATCTCTTCTCCTCTTCAACCCTTGCATGATATATTGCTAGTGGAAGCATGAGGAAGTTGAACCAGAAGGTTAATGAGAGGCTCCAGAGTATGAAGACCTGAAAGATGCTCCACAGGTTAAGCATTCCCTCTATAAATATAACTCCCGCTATAATTATGGGAATCACGACAATTATAGAGAAGAGATTTAAGGGAAGTTTCTCGGATACCTGCCTCCTCACCAACAGTATCATGGAGAAAAACGTTAGGAATAATGCGCTTACAAAAGCCGTGAGGCTAAGGATTCCAGGCATTATATATATCAGGATAAAAACCGATAAACCTGATAAGGCGGCGATGGACACCCTTGCCAGAAGTTTAAGCATTCTACTTCAGCTTGTCAAGGTTCTTATTATAGCTAATAGGTTTTTCCCCATTCCTTATACGCTCACTAATCTTGTCCACCAGTATGTCAAAATTCTCTGCCTCAATCAGCTCAACCTGTATTGTCGATAAAAGTTTCCTAAACTCTTCATCAATCTTTGGATATACGGCTAGAATCTTACGTCCAATATCCACGTCTATGGCCTTCACATAGAATGCAAGGACTTCGGATCTTCTCCTAGATGGGTCATCCATGGGAACTATGTCTGCTACTAGGTCTGGCTTATTATCACCACTACCAGGATATGTTACGGATAATGTGAATGTGTGATGGACTCCTGAGGAGCCTCTGACTGATTTATCAAACTCTATGATTATTCCCTCTGTGCTAAGCTTCCTGCTGAGCAGATATAGTTTCTCTGGAACATCACCTATTCTTAGTAGTGCCTCTTTATTCACTTTAAACCTATGTAAGTGGAGTATCTTGAGCTTCTCTTTTATGTTTTCGGAGCCACAATTTCGACAATGATACATCTCATTTGCTACGGGGCTTATGGTTCCGCATTTAAGGCACTTAAATGCTCTTCCAATCCTGCGGTAATCCACGCCTATAGCCTTCAGATTTCTTCCACACTTAGGGCATCTTAGCTTATCCTCCCAGAGAAATGCGTCATCAAAATCTATGTGCCCACAGGTTAGATGCTCTATTACTTGACCTACTAAGAGTTCTGGTGAACCGCATGATGAGCATGCTGTCTTTACTTGGAAACATGCATCTCCACATTCTGGACAAGAGTAGAGGGAGTTCTCGACTATTCTCTCTAAAACGCCTGACCTC
>CAZHEC010000019.1:0-12159 GCA_964531465.1 uncultured Nitrososphaeria archaeon
GGCCTTAAATGAGGTTGGATATATGGGCGTCCATGGAGACGAGTCTCTGAGACGTATTCTCTCCAAGTATCCCATCAGTATAGGTGATGCTGAGAAATTAATTAGCCGTATGAAGAATAAAGGGGTTTATCAGGGAACTAGGTTCTCGATACATGGTGTCAGGAAGCCTTACGAAGTCAGGGAGAGATATTGTGAGAGGAGCTATAAGACTGTGGGTGTTGGTAAGGGAACATTAACAATACTTGATAACACTGAATCATGCTTTACCCCCGCCATCTATGATGTTGAGGGTGCAGCGTCATGCGGAGAGAGACAATACTCCGTGGAGAAACTCGTCTGCTATGACCTGACGTTTGCAACCCTTTTCAGGAAGGGTGATAGAGTAGAGGTTTTGGGAAAGCTGGAGGAGGTAAGGGAGAGGGGTGGTAAAAGATACCATGTCCTCCTAGTCGGCTCAACCATGACGGCTGGAAGGGAATACGTCAAGATTATATGATTCCAAGAGCCCTCCTAACACCCCTCTCAATTCTCCTCTGAATCCATATGGGTGTCCATGGCGCTATCAGCCTACTATACTTCGGGTTCAGCGAGGCCTTCACCACATCCACCCCGCCAATCTCCAAATATCCTTTAACTAGGTTCTCCGCGAAGACTTCCGCCTCATCACCGCTTAGATAATGACCTGTGTAATGTAGAAGCTCGGCCAAGTCCCAGTCAGGTGAACCATCTAGGGAGCATTGCTCTAGGTCTGTTAGATATATCTCGCCGCTTGGGGTGAATCTGAAACTATGGGGATTGCAGTCTCCCATGAATACGCCCTTTGAGTGGAGTTCGGCCAGGGTTAACCCCATCTTCCAGGCAATCTGCCTCAAACCCATGCCCGCCACACCCCTTCTAAGAGCGGAAACGCCATCCAAGCCATCAATATATCTCTGGAAGAGCATCTTCCTAGGCCAATTGACGTGGAGTATCTCAGCGGTGTTGAACCCCAGCTCCGAGAGCTTATTTACGAAGAATATCTCATTGCTCATTCTCGCTGATGCGGAGACCGAGAAGTTCCTTACCCCGAGTGCCCAGAGCCATGCCACGACCCACTTGAAGTCGGTCCAATACAGGTATCTCTTCACGAATATCTTCTCTTCCATATCCCTTAGTCTGAATGAGACCATGTAGGCGGCGTTAAGTATTCCGCCTATCCTCCTTACCCTAACCTCCGAAGACACCCCATAGACTTTCTGAACAAACTCCCTGATTCCTAGGCTTACGTTGAGGGGCTGAGGTCTTAGGGCCGTTCTGATATAAATCATCTCCTCAGGGTCCGGTATCTTAGGAGGCGAGAAAACACTTAGGTCGAGTCTCATGTTTCTGAGGAAGTCTAGCGATGATGCTTGGCCTGCTGAGAGATATAGCTTGAAGATTCTCTCCATATCCTCCGATACCTTGAGGTAGATGCTGGTCTTGGATATAGTTTCCTCTATGAATCTCTGGCTGGGCGTATATCCACCATTATTCCTCTCTAGCACCTCCTCTCCCACAAGTCTATCAAGCACAGCCTTAAACCCCCTTACAACCTCCTCCTCGGCCTTAGATGCGTGCTGGCCCATATAGGCCCCCTTTATCATTATGCGTGAGAGGGGGTAGATTATCGAGAGGCGGCGGAGCTTCTCGTAAAGGAAGTATCGTGGCTCTATAATTATGTCCCTTGAGGCTAGCCTATGCTCTAGGATAAGATTTCTAAGAGACTCGACAATTACGTGGCGCTTATACTTCTCATCTATATGCTTAACTCCGCCTAAACCTCTGAGAACCCTGTATGGATAAAGGAACAGGTGGCAAATAACTCCGCCGAACCTCTCCACAGAGTCGTCCTCAAGCTCTCTTCGGCCAGAGATAACAACCATATCCAGGTTCTCATAGATTCTTCTCCTAAGGATCCTTAAACCCCTACCACTATGGACTATTAGTATGGAGAACGGTCCGGAGGTTGGTTCACCGGTTATTGCCGGGGCTCCGTGAAGGCTTGCTGAGAACACCTCATCCAAGTTAATCTTTAGGTTTTCCGCCACTCTCTCCAGTATTTCCTCCAACTTCTCCACCTCTAAGCGAGAGTGTTAATGCTTTTGCGGCGAATATGGGTGAGGATGCTGCTATGTAGAGTAATGGGATTAAGGGTGCCTCGAATATTCCGCCTATCATTACTATGAAGAGCCTTACATCCCTCGTAGGCCATGGGAACCCCCTCCTAAGCCTCCTAGCCTCAACTAGGTCCTTTGATAGAATGCTTATGTAGCTTACGAGTATTACGCCTGAGGCCGCCAGGGATGTCAGTATTATTGTGGCCCATGGTGGGAGGAGGGTTAGCGACTGGTATCCTAGGGCTGCTATTATTGATAGGTCTGCGAATCTGTCTAGTATCGTGTCCATAAATCCGCCTAGCCTTGACACCATCCCCTTTAACCTAGCCAGCTCGCCGTCAACCCCATCAAGTATCGAGGAGAGTTGCGCAAGAAGTCCTCCTAGGATGAGGCTCTCAAACCATATCAGGAGGGCTGAGAATAATGCTAGGGAGAAGCTTATTATGCTTACATGGTTAGGCGTTATGCTTCTAACCTTGCGGTAAAGATATGTTGAAAGCCTTGTGGAAATCCTCCTATTGATTAGAGTTGATATTGGGCCATCCCAATCCCTGTGAAGCCTTTTCCTCAGGATGCTCCAATAGAGTTTCTGGGCGGCCTTTAGGTCCTCGGGGGTATCTATATCCATCCATAGGAGGCCCGAGACATCTACGTATCCTGCTTCCCCCCTGCCGGCTGCATAGTTGATTAGGTCAACGAACTCTGCTCCGGGGCCTCGTGTCTCGACCAGCTCCCTCGCAAGCTCCAGCCCCCTTTTATTCACTAGAAAGATGCCTGTATCCACGCCGTGGAACTCTGTGAGGTTCTTCCCAGCCTTCAATACCTGGCCGTTCTGACATCTGACCTTGAGACCCTCCTCGAGGTTCCTCTTACTTGGCCTCCTGTCTAGGCATAGGGTAACCGCCTTCTTCCCACCCTCCTCTAGGAGCTTCCTCACAATATTGGCCTCTAACAGATGGTCGGACATTATCGCGAGTATATCGTCCCATACATCGAGTGTGGCCTGGTAGAGGGTGTAGAGGTTCCCATACCCCTCCTCCACATATACTGGTGTTACCTTGGCCCTTCCACCCACCCTCTCCCGGATTTTCTTAACGAACTCAGGTCTAGTCGCTACGATGACTCTGCCCACGCCTATCTCCTCTAACACATCTAGGATATACTCTAGTATACTTCTCCCATCCTCCATTTCTATGAGGCATTTGGGACGCCCATCCAGGGCATCGCCCATCCTTGTTCCCAGACCCGCCGCTACTATAACGGCTCTCACAGCTATTTCACCTCCATGGAATAGCTCCTCAGCTAAGATTCCATCGGCAAGATTTATTGGTTGCCCATAGGATTAATAACGAAGTATGGAGCCTTCGAAAATCGCATGGAAGGTAATATCTTCCGCTAAGAAGCTCGGAGCCACAGATGTGGTAGTCTCGATTTATAGGGAGGTTGAGAGGATGGTGAAGTTCTCTAACAATGAGATACTGACCATGGAGGAGCGTGTGGAGTCGGGTGCCGACATCTTCGTGGCCATAAGGGAGAGAAGGGCAAGCGTCTCAGTGAATGAGCTTGGGGAGCAAGCCATCATGAAGGCGGTGAAGGAAGCTGTAAGCATAGCGAAGATAAGCGAGCCAGCGGATGTCTACGCCCCCCTGCCCAGAGGGCCATTCAAGTACGATAAAGCCCTCCTCAAGGCTGGAAAGATAAGAGGCGAGCCTGAAGACTTGGTGAATGATGTTGAGAGGGCGGTGTCCTCAGCCCTATCTGAGGGTGTGGAGCGGGTGGCAGGCTCCCTAGTCTATACAGAGGGCAAGACTTGGCTTAGAACAAGCGGGGGCGTATATGGTGTTGAGAGCGAGGCATCCAAGACAATCTCCGTGAGGGCGTTCGCAGCGGATGATGCTACAGGACATTTTGTCTCGGTTGCTGGGAGGGAGGAGGACTTCAAGCCCGAGGATGCTGGAAGGATTGCTGGAGAGATAGCAAAGATGTCCCTGAACCCAGAGCAAGGCGAGCCTGGAACCTACGAAGCCCTCTTGGGACCTATGACCTTCGCCCACTTCATGGAGCATGTGGGGGGAGCCGCCTCAGCATTCTACGTTGATGCAGGCCTCTCATTCCTCGCCGAGAAGCTCGGCCAGGAGGTCTCATCGGAGATAATCTCCCTGATAGATGACCCTACAATTCCTGGAGCATATGGTTCCACAGCATTTGACGATGAGGGTGTCCCAACCAGACGGAATACAATAATCGAGAAAGGCGTTCTGAAGACATATCTACACAACTCCACAACCGCTAAGAAATTTAGGACCGAGACGACTGCTAATGCAGGGCTGATAGTCCCCCATCCATTCAACCTTATAGTCCAGGGAGATGGAAGACCCCTAGACAAACTAATCTCAGACATTGATCACGGCATCTATGTAACAAATGACTGGTATCTGAGATACCAGAACTATCGGACAGGCGACTTCTCTACTATTCCACGGGACGGAATGTTCCTGATAAGGAAGGGAAGCATAGAGAAGCCTATAAGGGGATTAAGGATAAGCGACAACTTCCTCAACATCCTGAGAAACATCAGGGCTCTCGGAGACAAACGATACACAATCGAGTGGTGGGAGGTAGAGACGCCTGTAACAGCACCCCATGCAGTGATAGACAGGCTAAACTTCACGAAACCATATGCCTAAAGGCATAAAAATAGGCTCCAGCGACTTAACCCTAGGCCCCGGTAGCTCAGCCTGGTTAGAGCACTGGCTTGGTATCCATGTGGCCAGAGAGCCAGGGGTCCCGGGTTCAAAGCCCGGCCGGGGCTTCACGACTGAGGTGAAGTTTCTTTGAGGCCTTTCTACTACGCTGTTTTGGGACTTGCCTTGATTGTGGTTTCTGCGGCTGGGTTTATCTATCTTCCGAGGGGGTTTCAGGAGATTTCGTCCCTCGACTCAATTAGGATGGTCAGGTGGGTAAGTAATCCCCTGTGGGATGCTATGCCCTTCCTCGGCCTCGCTGGTGCTGTGTTGATCAGCTGGAGCCTCTCTAAGATTAACGCACTCAAAACCCTGAGCATATCCCTGGCCATCTCCCTAGCCGCCTTCTCACCCCTCCTAATACCTCCCAGACACGCCGAGAACGTGCCGACTGAAGACGCAAGTCTAATCCAGCAGGAGTTTGCCCACCATCTCGACGCTCCCTGGCTGGTCGTGGTGAGGGTGGTCAGCCTTGGGGGGCGATACCCCACGTATGATGGCGTCATAGAAGTCTACTCACTCTTCTACCTCAAGTTCGGGGTGTATAGAAATGGTGAAGGACTAGTCATAGACCCTCTGGCAAACCTTCTAATCATTCCTCTCACTCTCCTCGCCTACACCTCAGTCATAATAACCATAGCCTCAGCTCTGCATGTCTTGGCGAGAAGATGGTTTGAGCAAAACCGCTTGAGGGAGACTCTTGAGGACGCGAACAACCCTGCTAGGGAATCTTAAAAGGTGGATTCGGCTGAGACCTGGGCTGGGAATGGATAGACGGGGCCTCGTGATAATTCTGCTGGCCGCAGTAGCCGTAGCCGAGGCCGTAGCCATCTTCTCACTCTACATAGAGCTTGAGCAATATCGGAGAACCGACATAGACCTAAAGGTGAGTGAGACCTACATACCCGTAAAGGACGCCGAGGACATCCACCACGTCAGGCTAACCCTCATCAACCTAGGCACAAGAGAACTCAAAAAACTAAACATAACCCTAATCTGGATAAACAACGACCAACCAATCCACAGAGAAACCATAACAATCCACAATATCAAGCCCAGAACCCTATACCAATACACATACCAATTCACATTCGAAGGACCAGCCCAAAAACTAATCTACATCTACCAACAAAAAACCCAAACAGCCCAACACGCCCAATAACGCGGCGGGCGGGATTTGAACCCGCGCGGCCCATCGGGCCAGTGGCTTAGCAGGCCACCCCCCTACCGGGCTAGGGCACCGCCGCTGTTTTCTTGTTTTTGTGTTGGTTTATATAGGTGTTTGGGGTAAATGTTTTTAAGGTTTGTTCTACCTTGTTTCTTGGGTTGGTGGAAGAGAGGGTGGGCGATAAGCCCTCTTATGTCTCTAAGATTGTGCTGGATGTCTTGAAGCCTCATGTTCCATCCTTGGTCGAGTTTAGCATGGAGTTGGCTAGGATTCCTGGGGTTAGTAGGGTTGACGCCGTTCTGGTGGAGGTGGATGCGGAGACCGACTCGATTAAGCTGACCGTGGAGGGGCGGAGGATAGACTATGAGAAGCTTGAGAGCGCTGTCAAGCGGCTTGGAGCAGCCGTGCATAGTATAGACCAGGTGGTTGTGGAGAGCGAGGGGTGATAGAGAAGGGTTGATGAAGATTCTTAGAAATCGGGTGGCAAAGATACTGAGATACTCTAGGGCAGAAGAGTATTCGAGGAGATACATGGTTATGAATACCTTCGATGGCGTTATGACGGTTCTAGGCATAATTCTTGGAAGTCAGCTTATAGGTAATGGAAGTGCGGCCAGCATACTTGGTGCGGGTGTGGGGGCCTCCCTTGCCATGGGCATCTCTGGTGTCAGCGGGACCTATATGGCTGAGAAGGCTGAGCAGGAGAAGAAGGTTAGGGCTATAGAGGAGGCCATGCTGAAGGATATTAGGGAGACTGTGATAGGTGAAGCCCATATGAAAGCGGCCATAATCGCATCGATAGTTAATGCTTTAGCAGCTCTCCTGGCAGGATTGCTCATAATATCGCCATACGCCCTCGTCATAGCAGGCGTCCTCACATATCAGGCGGCTTTCCTCACCTCGCTTCTAATGGCCCTTGTGCTCCTCTTCATACTAGGTGTCTTCCTTGGAAAGATTTCAGGCGAGAGGCTATTAATCTCGGGGGCTAAGGCCCTGGGGGTCGGGCTAGCAACCCTACTTCTCCTCCTACTCCTCAACATCATGCTCTCCGGCTCTGCCTAAGAGGGCCTCAAGCTCCCATGGACGATGAACGCCTCTCTCAGTCACTATGTATGTGATTAGGTCGGGTGGGGTTATGTCGAAGGCCGGGTTCCAGACCTCCACGCCCTTCGGGGCGACCCTCTCCCTCCCCACGTAGAGAACCTCCCTCGGATCCCTCTCCTCAATCTCCACCTCCTCCGGGGTCCTCTCAAAGTCTATGGTGGAGGTTGGTGCGGCAACTATGAAGGGTATCCCGAACCTATTGGCCGCTATTGCATGGCTAAGGGTCCCTATCTTATTGATTACATGCCCTGTCTTGGCGAGGACCCTATCTGCTCCTACTACTACTTTGTCTACCTCGCCTCTCTGCATTAGGAATGCGGCCATGTTGTCGGTGATGAGCTTCACGGGTATGCCATCCTTCATGAGTTCCCAGACAGTTAGCTTGGCTCCCTGGAGCCTAGGCCTAGTCTCAGACGCGTAAACCCTAATCTTCTTTCCCTCCTCCACAGCGGCTCGGATAACCCCGAGGGCGGTTCCATACCCTGCAGTAGCTAAGGCTCCTGCATTGCAGTGGGTTAGAATGGTGTCTCCATCATCTATGAGCCTCGCCCCGTTCCTCCCGATAGACCTGTTCCTCTCCAGGTCTTCTTCAAGGATTCTTAGAGCCTCCTCCAAAACCCTCTTCCTAAGTTCATCTACGCTCTTGCACCTCTCCGCCACCCTCATGACACGGTCTATAGCCCAGAAGAGGTTCACCGCAGTCGGCCTAGTTGAGCGGAGAAGCTCCGCGGCCTCCTCCATTCTCTCCAAAGCATCCTCAACGCTCCTCCCCCTAATCTTAGAGGCTGCTAGAGCCAGTCCGAAGGCTGCTGTAACGCCTATCGCAGGTGCTCCCCTAACTGCCATATCCTTGATGGCCTTAGCCACCTGCTTGACCGTTGAGAGCCTAAGGTATCTTACCCTGTGCGGGAGAAGACGTTGGTCTAACAGGATAACCCTGCCCTTACTCCAATAAACTGTTCGAAACGACATGGCTCTCCAGGAGGGACATCTCGCCGAGATTTATCTATTCGTGGCATGGGGCTCCGACGGGTAAGTCAAGGTCACCGCTATGCGGCTCCCTCGACCCCCTTGTCTTCATAGCCCCTCAAAATTACTTTTACTGCTTAGTATTTGGGTTCTATCTCTCTTCCTGTCTCCATGGATTCTAGTATTGCCTCGGCTATTGCGAGGGCTTTTAGGCCGTCCCAGGCATCTATCTCAGGCTTCCTATTCTTTTTTATGGATTCTATGAAGTGTTGTAGCTCGAGTCTAAGGGGTTCCTGCCACTTGATTATGGGCTCTATCACCATGTCGGCCTTTTCCAGCGATATCTCCTGTGTAAGGAATCTGAGAGTGATTACTCCATCGCTTCCTGTGAGGTAGAGTTCCCTCTTCTTTCTAGGTGTTAGCCAATTAGCTTCTATGAAGGCTGTCTTCCCGCCTCTGAATGAGAGTATTGCCTGGACATGGTCCTCGAGTCTATGCCTGAGTCTCCCACCCCTTGCGTAAACTCTCTCAGGTTCTTCCCCGAAGATGTATCTCACGAGGTCTATATCATGTATTGCTGTGTCTTTGACCACTCCTACGTCTCCTATCCTCTCAGGCCACCACCCAATCCTTCTACCGTGAGCCATTATGACATCGCCGATTTCCCCCGCCTCAAGAAGTTCTACGGCTTTCCTCACCGCGGGATTAAACCTCTCGATAAACCCCGTCATAACGAATCCGCCATTAGACTTAGATGCATCAATTATGCCATAGCATTCCTCAAGGGTCGAGGCCAGGGGTTTCTCAACAAATACGTGGAGACCTGCCTCAAGAGCTTTGATGGCTGAGTCGGCATGATTAACGGATGGTGTGCAGATGGTTACTGCATCCAGCCTGTTATCCCGAAGCATCTCGTCTATTCCCGTGTAGGTTGATGGTATACCGTATTTCTTGGCTATGGTTCTCGCCTTCTCTCCATCTATGTCACATACGGCTACCAGTGATACGCCATGCAGCTCCGAGAGTATTCTTACATGGTTTCTACCCCAGAATCCCACTCCCACGACTCCGACCCTTACTACCTCCATCCCTTATGGAGAGACCTCCACCCACTCTTAAGTATGCTTCATATTCAGGAGAATCCTGTAAAGCCAGAGCCGGGTCAACTTATACCAGGCATAGACCCAGATGGCGAATATAAGGAGACCTAAACTAACCCTGAGTATGTTCAGGATAAGTGCTCCGCCGGTCTGTTCTAGGGCGGGGAAGATGGTGAACGCCATGATGAACATTACCGCCAGCAGGCTGGCCCATACAATCGTCAGCAGAGCCATAACCGTCAGGATATTTCTACTCAGGGACATCGGCTCACATCCCTATGAAAAGTATCTGGGTAATCAATGCCAGCAGGGATGTATAGATGGATACCGCTGTTAGGGCTGCGACAGCCTGCTTCTCGGTAATCCTGACATTTGAGGAGAGCATTCGGAGAAGGGTTATGGGGGCGGTCTTCCTCGTGGACGCCGTGATGAATCCGTTATCAATCTCCACAGGCCTATCTCTTAGGCTCTTAGCAGACCTCAATCCCCCCATCGAGAAGATTACATGCATCTCGTTCAATATGTGTGGAAGGAGCGCTATTATCGCTGCCACCTCAATCCTACCCACTATAGCCACCGTGGCCATCAATGCTCCCACAGCAAGGCTTCCACTATTCCCAGAGAATATCCTTGCAGGATACTTATTGTATATTAGGAATCCTAGTAGAGAGGACATGATTACTAGTGTTATTGATAGGAGTGTGATGTCGCCTCTAAGGAGGAATATAGTGGATGCCATGGCGAAGAATGGGAGGGATGTTAGGGCCATCGAGCCGTTAAGTATATCCATGCTGTTTGCGGCGTTTCCAACAACTGGGTATGCTGCGAGAACCATGAGCGGATATACTCTTGATAGTCTTGTTCCACCTATGAATGGGAGGATGGGTCTGGGGACGTATGCCTCTAGGAGCAGTATGGGGAGGGCGGCTAATACTAGGAGAAGAGGCTTCACTTTAGGGCTTATCTCTCCAAGGGCGTCCTCCACCACACCCACAAGACCGGCAATCAGCATCGGGAGAATAAACACTAGGTGTATAACCTGTTCTCCAATAATCTGTGAGGAGATAAGCAAGGATATGGAGACCGAGGCTATTACAGCAAGCCCCCCTGTCTTAGGTATTATTGGTCTCCAATCCTTGTGGATATCTATGCCTGTCAAACCAAGTCTTCCACCTACTTTACCCATGAGGGGCGTCAAGATGACTGTTAGTAGCAGCGATATAGCTGCGAACAGCGAGATGACTATGACCCACATCTATGACGGCAGATACTCAGAGCTAGGTTAAAAGTATTGGGAACTCCATACGTGAGGTGGCCACGATAGCCCTGTTAGGAGTCTCGCTAACACCCTGCTTCCCCTCCTCAAATACTTTCCAGGCTCAACCACCACATATGCCTGTGCATAAGTCGCAGTGAATAAATTATCCACGCCTGTTGGGAGAGGCTCGCCAAGAACGTCTCCATCCTCCATAATTATCCTCAGATATGCTACTTTACTCATCCCTAGCTTTGGCGTAATTTCGTCATCAAGGGCTATGCTTATGGAGGGTTCGGGGCCACATACATCCAATATACGTCTAATCAGCCTCCTCACTAGGATTACCGTTGACGTGATTGCGGCAAGGATTGAGCCTGGCAGAATAATCCACACTTTCCCTTCACCAAGTTTTACCATTCCTGTAGGTTTTCCAGGATACATTGCTATCCCATGGAATATCTTGACGGATTCTTCCATCCTGGAGATGACCTTAGGGATGATGTCATTTTCTCCCGACGATGCCCTACCCAGCGTCAGGATAAAGTCGGAGCCTTCTATCGACCTCCTAATCCTCTCCTCAACATCTGCTACCTCATCTGGAATCACCTCTATGCCATCTATCTCTACTCCATAGCTTCTCAGAAGACCTGCCACAACATATGCATAATCGTTGCTTATCGCCCTTTCATCTTCTCGGAGAAGCTCTCTTCCAATTGATATTACTGTAGCACGAATCTTCCTATATACCGGGACCTGCCTGTATCCGAGTTCCGAGAGTAGGGCTATGTCCTGAGGCCCTAGAATCCTACCTTTACGCATTGCGAAGTCTCCTTCCCTGAAATATGAGCCCTTCCTATCCACGTTCATCCATCTCTCAAACTGTCTAGAAACAGTAATCTCTCCTTCCCCAGCCTTCACATGCTCCCATCTAAGAACCACGTCGAATCCGTCTGGAAGCCCTTCACCCATGTTGACAGGTCTCACCGACTCACTGGAGCCAGGTTTTAGAACTACAGGATTATTAGGAGATGCTTTCGATATTAAGTCCCACTTGGTCGCTATACCATCCACGGCTGCCTTATTTATCCTAGGTATGTCATGATCTATGTTCACGTTCTCGGCCAGTATCCTCCATGCAGCGTTCTCCAGACTAATCTTCTCAACATCTATGTTGAATTCTTTGGCCAGGTTATCTATCATCATGAATGCATCGCTAAGTGAGACTAGCTTCATATTTCCATCCTCCTACACACCTCGTCAAAGAGTCTCGAAAACTCCTCGGGAAGCTTATAAACATAGTTCAAATCCAGCTTATAGAATGTGGCTTTAATCTCCTCACTAAACTCCCTGGCCTCTTCCTCATTCTTCACAAGCCCAATCTTAACAACATTAGGACCAACTATACGCCTAAACCCCTCAAGGACGAGTATGTCGACGTCTCCCGCAATCTCTCTTAATTCATTCAGCCCCTTCGGGTTATTCCTTCTCCAGATTACCGCCATCTCGTCAGGTGAAACTATCAGAACAGGGTTTGCACCAGATTCCTGAAGTATCCAACTATCCTTACCTTTTGAGTCGAGGGAGAATCCTTTATGATGAACATGCTTTGCGGCAGCAACCCTGTATCCCCTCCTTGATAGCTGACTAATAATCATGGATGCAAGCCTGGTCTTACCAGAGT